>MWFF01000164.1 GCA_002071485.1 Verrucomicrobia bacterium ADurb.Bin006
GTCGCCGGCCCCCAATCGAGCAGAGCCACCCATTGACCTGCGTATTCGACGGCCTGAAGCAACTGGCGTCCCTGAGGCACGTCGCCCAGATAGTGTTCGCGGTCGAGCAGTTCGCCCGCCCGTTGGTATTCCTCCGGTCCCAGAGCCCGAACCTTTAGATTCTTGAGAAAGGAAACGGGCGGATCGGCATTGAACAGTTCGTGGTTTGTCGAGATCATCGCACGCCTACTGCGCACCAAACCACGCCAATTGATGAGCACTATTTCCAACCTCAACAACAGCAACCCTTCAGGAATTTGAATGAAATGACCGTGGAGGTGGCCACAGGGCTGGGCGGTTCGGTCTTGACCGCCCCGTGCGACAGGCTAGCGTTGGGGTGTTGCCCGAAAGCCAATTTGACGAGCTTATGAAATCGCCTTGTGTTCGCCTGACCCGCTCAGGCTTTACTCTGATTGAACTCCTGGTGGTCATCGCCATCATCGCGATCCTCGCCGGTATGCTGCTCCCTGCCCTCTCGAAGGCCAAGGCGAAGGGCCAGGGCATCTCATGCATGAGCAACACCAAACAACTCGCGTTGGGCTTTCTGCTCTATGCGGACGACCACGACGAAACGTTGCTGGGGTGCCTGGATGGGCTGCCCGGGCGCGTGAACTGGGTGCAGGGTGATCTGCAAGGCTGGGACGCCAACGCCGCCGACAACAGGTTTCTCACCAACAGCCCCCTTTTCAACTACGTCGGCCGCAGCCTCTCCATTTTCAAGTGTCCTGCCGACAAGGCCATGGTGCGGGTGGGCGGACGGATGGTGCCCCGCATCCGGAGCAACTCGATGAGCCAGGTGTTCGCCTGGGGCGATTGGCTGGACGGATCGGGCACCGGCCGCAATCAAACCCGCTGGCGCACCTACTCGAAGGCCTCCCACATCGTCACCCCGACCAAGACATTCGTCTTTGTGGATGAACATCCCAACAGCATCAACGACGCCGCATTCGCCACCCAATGCACCGGGGCCGACACCATGAACACCGCCCGCATCATCGACATCCCCGCCAACTACCACAACGGCGCCTGCGGATTCTCCTTTGCCGACGGCCACTCGGAAATCAAGAGGTGGGTCAGTGACCGCTCGGGGCACGACACCGGCCGCGGCCTGAGAAACATGCCGGTCTATTTCACCGGGGCCCGCAACCTGGCTCTCAACTTCGCCGCGCGCGAGGCCTGGGTCGACGCGAAGTGGATGGCCGACAACACCACCGAGCCGCGTTAGAACAGCCTGCGCCTCTCAGACCGCGGGATACTTCCAGCCTCGCCGGTATTCGCGGCGGAGCAGGCTGTTGGCTTCGGGGTCGCCAATCGCCTCGGTCTTCTCGCCATCCCACTGCACGCTGCGTCCCAGTTTGAGACTCAACATGCCAAGCAGGCTCAGGTTGGTCGAGCGTCCGACTTCCTCGACGTCGCAGACGGGCCTCGCACCGGTCTTGATGGATTGGAGGAGATCGGCCCAAACCTCCTTGATGTTCTGGTCGTCCGGAGCATGCAACCGCGGGCTCTCCCGAACGACCGGTTTGCGCGCGTCGACGGGGTAAAAGACCCAGCCCTCCTTCCACCCCAAGTGGAGCGTCCCCTCGGTGCCGTAGAAGTAGCAGCCGACACTCTCTCCTTTCTCCGCGTGGTTGCCGGCAAATTGGCGATGCTCCCAGGAGAGCGTGAAATCCTCGAAATCGAAGATGGCCACCTGATGATCCGGCGCATCGGTGGTCTGTTCCTCGGCCGTCGAGACCGGAGGGCCTTTGATCGGACGCCCGCCATAGGACGAAATCCTGCGGGGCCACTTCTCGCCGGTGATCCAGAGCACCTGGTCCATCCAGTGAATGCCCCAGTCTCCCAGGGTGCCGTTGGCATAGTCCAGGTAGTTGCGGAATCCCCGCGGGTGAATGCCTCCGCTCCATGGATTGTCCGGATCGCCGTTGAACGGCCGCATCGGCGCCGGGCCGCACCACATCTCCCAATCCAGTTCAGGCGGCGGCTCGATGTTCCTGCGCGGGCGCTCGGGCCCGCCTCCGTAATGGACGAAGGCGCGGATCATGCCCACCTTCCCCAATTTGCCGGAGCGGATGAAGGCGCGCGCCGAGACATTGTGCGGCGAGACCCGCCTGTGGGTGCCGACCTGGACCGTCTTGCCGGTATTGCGCGCGGCCTGAACCATCGCGCGTCCTTCGAGAATGGTATGGCAAATGGGCTTCTCGACGTACACGTGGGCGCCGGCCTGGACGGCGTCAATCGTCTGGAGCGCATGCCAGTGGTCGGGCGTGGCGACGATGCAGATTTCCGGCTTCTCCCGTTCGAGTAACTCCCGGTAATCGCTGTAGCCTTTGGCCGTGTCGCCCGCCTCCTGAAGCACCCGCTCAGCCGTGCTGCGCAGGAAGCGTCGATCGACATCGCACAGGCCGACAATCTTGCATTGTCCGGAAGCCATCGCTTCTCCGAGGATGTTGTTGCCCCACCAGCCGCAACCGATCAACGCGGTGCGGTATTTTCGCTCTGGCGTGTCTGCGCCAAACAGCGGTATGGCTGAGCAGGCGAACCCGGCGGCTGCCGAGATTCGGAGGAAGTGGCGACGCGTGGTGTTCATACGATGCCTCCTCTTTACCACACGCGTGTTCGCCGAGCCAAGCCCTGCTTTGATCTGCAACTCGATTTGCACTGCTCGTGCCGGGCCTGACCCGCCCAAGTCGGACTGCCGTACAGTCCGGCCTGGCTGGTATCGATCGGGCGAAAGCCCAATTCTCGGGCCGGCGACCCGGACTTCAGTCGGAAATCGCCTGACAACGCGTCGACGAAAAGGGGATCGACGATCCGCGAGTGGGGGTCCAGACCCAACGCCTGCCACTCGGCAAACGTGTGCTGATAGAACTGCAGGGCATCGGCACCGCCGGTGCGCCAATAGACGTTGTGATCCCAATCGCCCGGGCATTCTCCGGCTTCGAGCCGTTGATCGAGCGAGCGATTCCCGAGGGGGACGAAGAGCCGGCCCTGGGTGAGGTAGACGATATTCGTGCGAAACGCGTTGGGGCGCTTCTCGTGAAACGGCCAGATCGAGTAGTCCTCGCCCAGGGCAAAGATGTTATTGCGTATCACATGGTCGTGACCGCCATTGTTGTACATCAACCCGCCGCTCCGAGTCCGGTAAACGAGATTGTTCTCGACCAGATAGCCGCCGCAGGTGGCATCGAGGTAGATGCCCCATCCGAACGGCGGGGCCTCGTAAGGCGTGATGTCGTGGAAAACGTTGTCGCGAATCACGCTGCCGGGCGACACCCCCAAACAGTAGATCAGGCCGGCATCGCTGAGCACGCCGCCGACCAGGTGGTGGACGTGGTTGAACTCGATGATGTTGTGGTGGGTGCGGTTCGGGGCGTCGTCCCAGTTCCAGCCGATGCTCAGGCCCGAGTAGCGAAGATCGTGAATGTCGTTGTGCGATACCCGGTTGTAACTGCTCTGCGCCACCCAGATTCCCACACCGGCCGCATACACATGTCCACCGTCGTGAATGTGATTGTTGTCGATGCTGTTGCGCGTCGATTCGGTCGCGTCGGTCACGGGCCTGTGGACTTCGCCCAGGCGGATACCGCCGGCGCCCAGGTCCCACAGACGATTGCGCTCGATGCGGCTGTCGCAGCACCCGTGCCGGAACCAGATACCGTAGGTCCCCACTCGCGCCACCTCGCAATCCTCGATGGCGCACCGACGGACGCCATTGGCGCTCACCGCGGCCGGCACATCGACGGCGGCCTGCGTGCTGCTGTTGCCTTTGGGATCGAGCACCCAGTCGCTGTGCTGAAAGGAAAGCCCGCGCAGTATCACGTTCTCGACGTACTGCCCGGCGTCGGGATCGCCGGCGAACCGGACCAACTCGGTCAGTTCAGGCGCCACAACTGTGGCGGTCTCGATCCGTTCGCCTGGCAAAGGCCAGTAGGTCAGCACTCCCGAGTGGCGATTCAGGTACCACTCCCCAGGCTGATCGAGCAGCTCGATTGCATTCTCCACATAGTAGCGCTGCGCCTTTTCCCAGTACCCCGGCGTCCACCATTCCTCGAGCGGCGCCGCCAGGCGCACCAGATTCGAGACCGAATCCACGGCCCCGAGCGGGTGAATCGAAGTCTCCCATGAATGCATCAACACGATGTTCACGTCCTCAAGTCGCGCCCACGGCTCGATGTCGCCGGGTCTGAACCCGAACCGATCCCGCGCCACCGGCGGAGTGTTCGGGCTCGATGGACCCGGGCAAAGCGCGGCAATGCGATAATAACCGGTGTTGGGCGCGCGGGCGCGCGGGCGCCTCTGCCCGTTCACCCACATCTGGCGGAAATACCAGGCCCCGGACCGCACCTGCGGCACGACCGTTTCCCACACCGGCCCCTCGCGGCGCCAGCCCCCAAGGGTGCGCCCGCCACTGATCACAGGCCGCGCTCGGGGCGCCGCTTCGTAAACCACGGGCGCCGCCGGCGCGCCCGAGTCGATCGGTTCGAGCACGAAGGGACTCTGCAGTCGATACACACCCTGCTGAACGCGGATGCTAACCGGTCCCATCGGCGCCCGCGCCGAGGATCGCAACGCACGCACCCTGTCCCGCGCGCCGGTGAGCGAAGCCAGCGGCCCATCCGTCCGCGCGCGATTCGGCTTGGCCGAGCCTCCGGACCACGCATCGCTGCCGTTGGGCGCCACATGGAGAACGACCGCTTGGGGTGGAGGCGCCGATTCAGCGCCCACGGATAAGACCATCCAGACAGCCCACACCGTCGCGAGCAGGATTCGGCTTACGCAACCAGGAGGGGATTCGCGCAATGCGTTGACACGTTCCAGGGAGGCCACGCGGACCACGGACTGAATCGAGGCGGAGCGCGGACTCCGTGCGCACTGCGGTTGATGCAGGTCGCCGGCGGCGCGCGCAGAGAGCGCCGTGTTCCCCTTCAGGTGCATGGGAGAGCGCACAAGGCGCTACTCTGCCACATCGCGTTCGCCTTCGCCTTCGCCGCCGAGTGTGTTGATGAGGTCGATGAGCGGCAGGAACAGGGCGATGACGATGCTGCCTACGATGACGGCCAGAAAGACGATCATGATGGGCTCGAGCAGCGAGGTCATGGCGGACACCGCGTTGTCGACTTCATCCTCGTAGGTGTCGGCAATCTTCATCAACATCTCGGGCAGAGCGCCGGTTTGCTCGCCGACATCGACCATGCTGACGACCATGGGCGGGAACACGTTGGCGGCATCGAGCGGCGCCGTGATCGTCTCGCCTTCCTTGACGCTTTCGTGAATCTTGCCGACGGCGTCGCCGACAACGACGTTGCCCGAGGTTTCCCGGACGATGGTGAGGGCCTGCAGGATCGGCACGCCGCTGCTGACCAGCGTGCCCAGGGTGCGGGCGAACCGCGAGATGGCCACCTTGCTGATCACCGGGCCGAGCACTGGCATGTTGAGCTTGAATTTGTCGAAGTACCAGCGCCCCTTCTTGGTCTTCAAGAGGAGTTTGAGAACGATGACAAAGGCCACAGTCACCCAAATCACCGGCCCCGGATAGACGTACGGGAAACCGTCCACAACGACGAACGACTTGTCCTTGATCAGGTTTGCCAGTTTCAACACGAACCGGGTGAATCCGGGCAGAGGCCGCCCTTCCAACATGTCGGTGAAGATCGCCTCAAACCGGGGCACGACGAAGACCATCAGCACGCCGAGGATCGTGATGGCGACGACCATGACCGCCACGGGATAGAACATGGCGGCAACGACCTTGCCCTTGATCTTCTGGGCCTTCTCCATGAACTCGGCCAAACGGTTCAGAACGACTTCGAGAACGCCGCCTAGCTCGCCCGCTTTAACCATGTTGACGTAAAGGCGGTTGTAGATCTTCGGATGCTGCGCCAAGGCTTCGGAAAACGTGCTGCCCCCCTCGATCGAGGTGCCGATTTCTCCCAGGACTTCCTTGAGCGTCGGATGCCGCTCCTGTTTCTCGAGCACGCGCATCCCCCGCAGCAAAGGCAACCCGGCGTCCACAAGCGTCGCCAACTGACGCGTGAACGCCGTCATGGTCTTTGTCTTAACCTTCCCGCCGAGGAAGGGAATCTTGATGTTGATCGACTTCTTGGCCTTCTTTTCCCCCGGCGCCGGGGCGCTCTTCTTCTTGTCGACCTTCGCCTTGACTTTCTCGGCCTCGACGACCTTCGTCGGGAAGAAGCCCATCTCCCGGAGCCGGGCGATAGCTTCGTTCTGGTTGGAGACTTCAAGTGTCCCTTTCGTCTCCTTGCCACGGGAATCCATGGCGATGTAGCTGAACTTCGGCATAAACCGCCTCCAGTTTAGGTGTATTTCAACACTTCCTCGATCGTCGTCTCTCCGTCAAAAATGCCGCGTAACCCGTCCTCGCGCAGGGTGACCATGCCCAGTTCGACCGCCTTCTGGCGCACCACGACCGTCGGGGCGCGCTCGTTGATCAGGACGCGGATTGCGTCGGACACCGGCAACAACTCGAAGATGCCTTTCCGTCCGCGATAGCCGGTGTCGTTGCATTCCTTGCAGCCTCGTCCGTAATAGAAGACCTTCTCGCCGACATCGTGGGGGGAGAGGTTCAGCAGCGACAACTGCGACTCGGTCGGCTCGAAGGGCGTCCGGCATCGTTTGCAGATCGTTCGCACGAGCCGTTGCGCGAGCACCGCCAGAAGCGTCGAGGAGATCAGGAACGGCTCGACCCCCATGTCGACCAAGCGGGTCACGGCGCCGGGGGCGTCGTTCGTGTGCAGCGTGCTCAGCACAAGGTGCCCCGTGAGTGACGCCTGAATGGCGACCTGCGAGGTCTCCAGATCGCGCATCTCCCCCAACATGATGATGTCCGGATCCTGCCGCAGGAAGGAACGAAGCGCCTTGGCGAAAGTCATGCCCACCGCCTCGTTGACCGGCACCTGCATGATCCCCTCGATGTCGAACTCGACCGGGTCCTCGACGGTCAGGAGTTTCGAATCGATGTTGTTGACCCGCCTCAGGCACGAATAGAGCGTCGTGGTCTTGCCGCAACCCGTGGGACCCGTCACCACGAAAATGCCGTTGGGCTGCTGGATCGCCTCGGTGACGTAATCGTAGATGAACTTCGGGAATCCGAGGTTCTCGATCTCGAGCTGCAGCGCCGAGCGGTCCAACACACGCAGCACCACCGACTCCCCGAACTGCGTCGGCAGCGTCGACACCCGCAGGTCCACCTGGCGCCCCCCCAGGTTGATCGAGATGCGCCCGTCCTGCGGCAGTCGCCGCTCGGAGATATCGAGGTTGGCCATGACCTTGATGCGCGAGGTCACGGGAATGGCCAGGTGCTTGGGCGGAGGCGACATCTCGTAAAGCGCCCCGTCCACACGATAGCGGATCTTGAACTCGTCCTCGAACGGTTCGAAATGGATGTCGCTGGCTCGGTCTTGCACCGCCTGGAACAGGACAAGGTTGACAAACTTGATGATCGGCGCCTCGCCGGCCAGGCTCGAGACATCGATGCTATGGCCCATCGACGCCTCCGCCACTTCCTTGGCAATGTCCTCGTCCGCACCCAACTGCTTGAGCAAGTCACTGACACCTTCGGTCTCGGCGGGGTAGTGGCGCTGAATCATCTTGTCCACCTGCGCCGGATCGGCCACAACCAACCGGATCTCCTTGCCGATCGTGAACCCGAGTTCGTCAATCACTGACGGATTGAGCGGATCCGCCAGGGCCACCCGCACAACGCCTCCGTCGATTTCCACCGGGAGACACTGGTACATGCGCGCGGTGGCGGCCGGGATCGACTCGATCACGTCCGGCGTCAGATCCCCATCGCTGATGGTGACGACCTCGGTGCCGAGATGCTCCGCCATGATCTGGAGCTGGGTGTCGGTGTCCATCACCCCATAGTCGACGAGTATCTGGCTGAGCGGGCGCCCGCTGCGGGTGTGCTCGGCCACGATCTCCTCGAGCTGCATGTCGTCAATCAGACTGCGCTCGCGTATCAGCGCCAGCAAAGGATACGAAGAGAGATCAGCCATAGACTAGCGCTGTCCCCCATCGGCTTCCCGGATGCTGCGACCCGCCTCGATCTCCTGAAGCTTCTGCAGGATCGTCGTCGGGTCTTGCGACTTGGTGATGACCTCCTCCTGGGAGATCATCCCCGCCAGGTACTTCTCGAGCAAGAAACTGTCGAGCGTGACCATGCCATGCTTGGCGCCCGTCTGGATGTCGGACCCGATCCGGAATGTCTTGTTGTCGCGAATCAGCGCGGCAATCGAGGGGGTGTTGATCATGATCTCGAAAATCGCCACCCGGCCCGGCTTGTCGCAGCGGGGCAGCAACAGTTGCGAGATCACCGCCTGCAGCACCGTGGACATCTGGATGCGAATCTGTTCCTGCTGCGTCACGGGGAAGGCGTTGACCATACGGTCGATTGTCTTCGCGGCGCCGGTGGTGTGCAGCGTGCCGAACACCAAGTGCCCCGTTTCCGCCGCCGTGATCGCCGCGTCCATCGTCTCGAGATCGCGCAACTCGCCCACGAGAATCACGTCCGGATCCTGCCGCAGGGCGCGGCGCAGAGCCTCAGCAAAGTTCGGGACATCGACGTTCACCTCGCGCTGCGTGACGATGGCCTTCTTGTGCTTGTGAAAGTACTCGATGGGATCCTCGATCGTGATGATGTGCGCGTCGTCACGCTCCTCGTTGATGACGTTGATCATCGAGGCCAGAGACGTGGTCTTGCCCGACCCGGTCGGCCCAGTCACCAGGACCAGGCCGCGCGGCTTGTAGAGCAAATCGTGCACGGACGCCGGAATGCCCAGCTCCTCGAGCGTCAGCAGCTTGGTGGGAATCTGCCGGGCCACGACACCGAAGTTGCCGCGCTCCTTGAACACGCTCACACGAAAGCGGGCCAGCTCGCCAAACGCGAACCCGTAGTCGGCGCCCCCCCGTTCACGGACACGCTGGACATTCTCCTCCGATGTAATCGTCCGCATCAATTCCTCGGTGTCCTCCGGACGCAGCGGGGGCCCTTCGACCTTGTGCAGAATGCCGTGCAGTCGGATGACTGGCGGCACGCCAACCCGAATGTGCAGGTCGGCAGCCCCTTCCTGGACCACCAACTGCAGCAAATCTGACATCGAATACGACATAAATCAGTCCGAGTCCATCACGGTGGCCTTGATCACCTCGTCCGGCGTGGTCAAGCCCGCCACCGCCTTGCGGGCGCCGTCTTCGCGCAACGTCCGCATCCCCACCTCCCGAGCGCGTGCCCGCAGCACGGACGAAGAAACCTTATCGTAAATGAGCTTTCGCACCTCGTCGTCAATGACGAAGATCTCGAAAATCCCCATGCGCCCGCGGTAGCCCGTCTTGTTGCATTCGCTGCAGCCCCGCCCTCTCCTGAACGTGGCGCTCGCCGCCTGCGAAGGGTCGATGTTCAGGGCGCGCAGCTCCTGCTCGGTCGGCGTGTACGGCCCCCCGCAGCGCTTGCAGACCTTGCGCACCAGGCGCTGAGCCATCAGGCACCGCGACGATGATGCGACCAGGAACGGTTTGACCCCGATGTCGATCAAACGGGTGACCGCGCTCGGCGCGTCGTTGGTGTGGAGGGTCGAGAAGACCAAGTGCCCGGTCAGGGACGCGTTGATCGCAATGGTCGCCGTCTCTAGGTCGCGAATCTCGCCCAGCATGATCACGTTGGGCGCCTGACGGAGCATCGATCGCAGCGCCGCCGCGAATGTGAGCCCGACCGTCTCGTTCACATGCACCTGGTTGATGCCCGAAAGCACGTACTCGACCGGATCCTCGACGGTGATGATCTTGCGGTCGGGTCGGTTGATGTAATTCAAAACCGCGTACAGGGTGGTGGTCTTTCCCGAGCCGGTCGGCCCCGTGATCAACAGAATGCCGTCGGGCAAACCGATCAGTTGCTCGAACGTCTGCTGGTCGTCGGTCAAAAAGCCCAGCTCGGCCAAACCCAGCTTCAACCCCTCCTTGTCCAGAATCCGCATGACGATGCTTTCGCCGTGCGTGGTGGGGAGGCATGAAACGCGCAGGTCGATCAGCTTGCCCCCCACCTGGCTCTGGATGCGCCCGTCCTGGGGAATGCGGCGTTCCGCGATCGACATGTTGGACTGGATCTTGAGCCGGCTGATGATCGAGGGCTGGAGGCGCTTGGGAGGGCTCTTCATCTCGTGCATCACGCCGTCGATCCGGTAACGCATCCGGAACCGCTTCGCCAGAGGCTCGAGGTGGATGTCCGATGCCCGCATCTTGAAGGCATCCACGATCATCTGATTCACCAGCTTGATGATCGGCGCATCCGCGTCCACCGTCGATCCGTCGTCCATCCCGGCTGCGCCGCCTCCGCCCACCACCCCGACCTCGACCTCGCCCTCGGTGATGTCCTGGATCATCCGGCTGACCGAGTCGTCCTTGGCGCCGCCGTAGTACTTCGAAAGAGCCGTCTCGATGTCCTCGGGGCTGGCAACGGCCGGCATGATCGGGCTGTTGAGCGCGTGCTGCAGTCCATCGAGAGTGTCGAGGTCGGACGGATCCACCATCGCCACGACGATCCCGCTCTCGTCCTTGCGCACGGGCACCACACTGTAACGCTTGGCCACATGACGCGGCACCGCCGCAATCACGTCATCCGCCAGCCGCAAATCGCTCAGGTGGATGAACTCGGCCCCGAAGTGCGTCGCCTTCGCCTGAGCCACAACGGCCGGCGACAGCATCCCCTTGGTAACAAGGGTATCCACCACCCCCTCGCCCGTCGAATCGGCCTCGGCTCGGATGGGCACCAACTGTTCGTTGGTCACATAACCCATCTCCACCAAGCTGTCTAAAAGGTAATCGTCGCGCGCGGCCACAATATCGTTTTCTCTGTTCCTGGACCTGTCTGGACCCTTTTTCAGTGGGACGCTCGCCATCTCGTATCGGGCAAATCCAAGCCATTGTCAAATCCATCTCGCGCTCTTCTCGGATTCATGCCTCGGCCCCGTCCGTGATTCGGCTCCGTCCATTGGACCAAGCTGTCGAGGCGCTGTTACGAGCAGGCTTCGTGCCGGATTCGTCGATTTCAGTTACGCGGAAAGGCTGGCGCAGGCGCCGCCTCTCTGCTACAACCCGCGCCAAGAATATGAATCGCCTATGCACGCGGGCTCTCGGGCTCCTGATTCTTGCCACGATGCCGCAGACCTTTGGCAGCACGACGGTTGTGATGTGCCCAGACACCGCCAAATCCAACGCTCACTACGCAGGCAATCGGGCCCCGCTTCTCCCGAGTCCGTTCATCAAGCTGCCCCTGACGGCAATCCGACCCGAGGGATGGCTGCGCAAACAACTCGAATTGCAGGCCGTCGGCTTCCACGGCCATCTCGAGGAGGTCAGCCGCTTCATGAACAAAACCAACAACGCCTGGCTGCATCCGCAAGGACGCGGCGACCATGGCTGGGAGGAGGTCCCCTATTGGCTCAAGGGATTCGGCGATTGCGCCTATCTCATCGAGGACGAGAGCCAGATTCGCGAGGCGAAGATCTGGATCGAAGGCGCCATCGCAAGTCAGCAGCCTGACGGCTGGTTCGGTCCCGGCGAGGAGCGCACGGGCTCCGCCACGGATCTCAAGGGCCGCGAGGACATGTGGCCCAACATGATCATGCTGATGTGTCTGCAGTCCTATTACGAATACAGCGGCGATCCCCGGGTGCTCGATACCATGCGCCGCTATTTCGAGTATCAAATGAAGGTGCCCGAAGAGCGATTCCTTGTTGGTTACTGGGCCGCCAGCCGCGCTGCCGACAACCTCTGGAGCGTCCACTGGCTCTTCAATCGCACGGGCGAACCGTGGCTGCTTGAACTCGCCGAAAAAATCCAGCGACGCACCGCCAATTGGACCGGCACCATTCCCAACTGGCACAATGTCAACCTCGCTCAGGGCTTCGGCGGACCGACTTTCTTCTGGCCACAGTCCAAAGAGGCCAAACACCTCGCCGCGTCGGAACGGAATTGGCAGACCATTCGCGATCAGTACGGGCACGTCCCCGGAGGGATGTTCGGCGGCGATGAGAACTGCCGCCCCGGGTACGAGGATCCGCGCCAGGCTGTCGAGACCTGCGGCATGGTCGAGATGATGTTCTCGCACGAGCGACTTTTCCTTGTCACCGGCAACCCGATTTGGGCCGATCGGTGCGAGGACGTGGCGTTCAATTCCCTCCCCGCCGGGCTGCTGGCCGATTTCAAAGGGCTGCGCTATCTCACGGCCCCCAATCTCATCCTCTCCGATCGGCATAACAAGGCGCCGGGGTACCAGAACGGCGGCGCCATGCTGCTCTTTGACCCGTATTCCCACCGCTGCTGCCAGCACAACTTCGGCCACGGCTGGCCCTATTTTGCCGAACACCTCTGGACGGCCACCCCAGGCAACGGGTTGGCCGCCGCCCTTTACGCCCCAAGCCGCGTGCGCGCCAAGGTCGGCGATGGCACCGAAATCGTCATCGCCGAGACCACCCATTACCCATTCGAAGAGCGGATCGAGTTCACCCTGACCGCGCCCCGCGCGGTGACATTTCCGCTCTACCTGCGCATCCCGGCCTGGTGCGCAAACCCTGAGGTCCGGATCAACGGCGCCTTCGAACCCATCGAAGCCCGCCCGCTGAGCTTCATTCGCCTCGAACGCCAGTGGAACAATGGAGATGCCGTCCGGCTCGACCTGCCCATGGAAGTCGCCTTGCGCACCTGGACGCGCAACCACGGCAGCGTGTCGGTCGACCGCGGCCCGCTCACCTACTCGCTGAAGATAGGAGAGCGCTACGTCCGCCAGGGCGGCACCGAGAAGTGGCCTGCATGGGAAATCCACCCCACCACCCCGTGGAACTACGGTCTGGTGCTCGACCCGATCCGCCCGGCCAGTTCGTTTCGCCTGGTCAAGACAGCCTGGCCCGATTCCGAGATGCCCTTCACCCACGCGGGAGTTCCGATCGCACTGACGGCCAAAGGCCGGCGCATCCCCGAATGGCAGGCGGACCACCTTGGTCTGGTCGGCCTGCTCCAGGACAGCCCGGTCCGATCCAGTCAACCCGAGGAGCAGATCACACTCATCCCGATGGGCGCAGCCCGGCTCCGCATCGCCTCGTTCCCGGTGATCGGCGACGGTCCGGAGGCCCGCGCGTGGAAAAGCCCCCCGCCGTCCCGTCCCTACAAGGCAACGGCCTCGCACGTCAACGAGAGCGACACCGTGTTCGCACTCAAGGATGATGTCGTCCCGAAACACTCGAACGACCAGGAAATCCCGCGCTTCACCTGGTGGGACCACAAAGGCACCACGGAGTGGGTCCAGTACGAGTTCGACGCCGAACAACAGGTTTTTGGCGTTGAAGTATACTGGTTCGACGACACGCCCGGCGGCGGATGCGGCGTGCCCGCGTCCTGGCGCGTGCTCCATCAGGCCGGCGACGACTGGAAACCCGTCAGCAACCCACAGGCCGGCCCGGTTGCCAAAGACCGCTTCAACGTGATGACGTTCGAACCGGTCCGCACCCGCGCCCTGCGAATCGAAGTGCAGCTCAAACCGGGCCTGTCCGGAGGCATCCTCGAGTGGCGTGTGAAGTCAGAAGGCTGATCACTCGATCCGCAGTGCAGGACCACCTGGGCCTCGTTCGCTCCTGACGCGAGTGCGGCGCCGCCCAGGGTCAACCAGGCCGCAACGAGCCTCAGTCTCGTGGTCATGAACAATACTCTAGAACACTGCCCTCCCGCTGCCAAGCGATCCTACTCTCAGAAGCCTGTCGCAAAGGCGCCCGCGCCCTTGCGGCCTCGCGGCCAGTGCATCTGGAGGCTGTCGGTGGGAATCGAGTTTGCATCGCATGGGGCCTGCCTGCCGCGCCTGCCTGTGCCGTGCCCGACACGGCAGACAGCCCGCTGCGCTTTGCGGCGCAGGCAGGACACGCGGCTTACTGCCTAGCCCTGCACAGACCCCTCACCCCGGCACTCTCCCATCCGACCTGCCTGCCGAAGCCTGACCGCAGGCAGGTGGGAGAGGGTGCCCGGAGGGCGGGTGAGGGTGACGGTGTAGTGCATCTCGCTGATTCCTCGATATACCGTCAATCTCCAGCGGTTGGAGGCCCGCTGCCCTCACCGGGCGAGAGAGCGAGAGAACATAACAACAACCGGATGCACCCCCTTGCGGTGCCCGCTTTTGTCGTTGTCCCGGGAGATCGACTTGCCCCACTCTCCACGCAGACCTCAACCGCTATGAACTGCCTCGCACTGGCTCTCGATCTCGAAAACCCCAGCCGCAGACTCTGGCGCGCGGGCTGGGCCATGATGTCCAGCCTCCTCGCGTTCGCCGGCTCCGGCCACTCGGACGCCCAACCCGCCGTGGCACTTCCCGAAGGTGTCCAGGCGGTCTGGGAGATGGACAAAGCGCATCGCGAAGCCACCGCCACCCGCGAGCGGATTTGTCTCAATGGTCTTTGGCAGTGGCAGCCTTCCGATTCGAACGATAACCGGATTCCCGATGGCGACTGGGGGTACTTCAAAGTCCCTGGATGCTGGCCCGGCATCACCGACTACATGCAGAAAGACTGTCAGACGGTCCACGCCCACCCCTCCTGGAAAACGCGCCCGCTCGGAACAGTCTTCGCCGCGTGGCACCATCGGGAATTGACCATCCCACGAGAGTGGACCGGACGCCGCATCGCTCTGCAGATCGAATACCTCAATTCGTATGCCGTGGTTCATATCGACGGCCAGCGCGCGGGCGAACTCCATTTCCCCGGCGGCGAATTGGAAATCACGGATCGTTGTCGTCCGGGCGCCACCCACCATCTGGCTGTCTGGGTGCTGGCCTTGCCTCTCAAGGCGGTCCTCCTCTCCTACACCGACAGTGCCTCGGCGCGCGAAGCCAAAGGAACAGTCGCCCGCCGGGGCCTCTGCGGAGACATATTCCTCGTGAGCACCCCTCCTAGAACGTATATCCTCGATGTCCGTGTCGACACGTCGGTGCGCCGGCAGGAAGTGACCTGCGCGGCAGCCATGCACGGCCTGGCTCAGGATCAGGTGTACCGCCTCAGAACGCGCATTGCCACAGGCGCTCACAACGCCACCTCGTTCACCAGCCCGCCCTTCGGCGGGGGCGATCTTGCGGAAGGCCGCTTCGCCTTCACCCGGAAATGGATGCCCGATCGGCTATGGGACATCCACACACCACACCACACCCTCGCCCTCGAGTGCTCGCTTCTCGATGCCGACGACAACATACTCGACACGGCCTGGCCGGTGCGGTTCGGCTTCCGCGAGTTCTGGATCGAGGGCCGGGACTTCTATCTCAACGGCACCCGACTTTTCCTCTCCGCCCTGCCCCTGGACAATGCCCAGGTCGGCGCCGCCCTGGCCACTTATGGGGCCACCCGCGAGAGCCTCGAACGACTCCAAAGCTTCGGGATCAACTGCGTCTACACCCACAACTACGGCTGCGAGCCGGGCTCCCACCTGGGTTTCGAGGAGATCCTCCGGGCAGCGGACGATGTCGGCATGCTGGTCGCGTTCTCTCAACCGCATTTCAGCCACTACGACTGGTCGGGCGCAGGCGCCGACGCCACCAATGGATATGCCCGTCACGCTGCCTATTATGTCCGCGCCGCACACAACCATCCGTCGGTGGTGATGTACTCCATGAGCCACAACGCCACCGGGTATCATGACGACATGAACCCCGACTTTATCGATGGCGTGCGCGAGGCGCGCGACACCTGGGCCCTGCGCAACGCCGAAAAGGCCCTGCGCGCCGAAGCCATCGTGCGTCGGCTCGATCCCAGTCGCATCGTCTATCACCACGCATCGGGCAACCTCGGGTCCATGCACCCCGTCAACTTCTACCCGAACTTCGCCCCGGCGCAGGAACTCTCCGACTGGTTCGAACACTGGGCCACCGCCGGCATCAAACCCGTCTTCACCTGCGAGTACGGAGCGCCCTTTACCTGGGACTGGACCATGTATCGCGGGTGGTACAACGGGCAGCGGGAGTTCGGCAGCGCCGCCGTGCCTTGGGAGTTCTGTCTGGCGGAGTGGAACGCGCAGTTCCTCGGAGACCGCGCCTTCGACATCAGCGAGCCGGAGAAGGCCAACCTGCGCTGGGAAGCACGCCAACTGCGCGCCGGACGAGTCTGGCATCGCTGGGATTACCCGCACCAGGTCAGCTCGACCCGCTTCGACGAACGATACCCCGTGTTCGCCCTATATCTCACCGACAACTGGCGCGCTTTCCGGACCTGGGGTGTCTCGGCCATCTCTCCGTGGGAACACGGACATTTCTGGAAGCTGCGCGACGGCGTCGACAGGCGCCGGCGCGATTTGCCCGTGGACTGGGACACCCTCCAGCGCCCCGGCTTCAGCCCCGATTTCATCGACCAACGGTACGAACGGATGGATCTGGCCTTCGAACGCGCGGACTGGATCGCGACGCCGGCCGCGGAGGCCCTCATCCGCAACAACCGTCCGCTGCTGGCATACCTGGCCGGCAAACCGGCCCGCTTCACCAGCAAAGACCACAACTTCCTCCCCGGCGAGATCGTCGAAAAACAGATGATCGTCATCAACAATTCCCGCGAGAGCGTCACATGCCAGTGCCAGTGGTCGTGCAACCTCCCGCAAGCCGTGTCGGCACGCCAGCAGGTCGCCGTCCCCGCAGGCCAGCAAGAGCGGCTTGTCCTGCGCTGCCCCCTGCCCCTAGGCGTGCCGCGCGGCCAATACGATCTGGTCGCCCGATTTCAATTCGGCACGGGCGAGACACAGGAAGACCGCATCCTGTTGCACGTGCTTCCGGCAGAGCCTCAGCCAATCGGTGCGGATTCGGGCCGCCGAGAGTCTCTGCCCGCAACCACACCGGATTCCGGCAGCCGTGCGACCGATCCTTTGCCTGCAACCATACCAGAATCCGAATCGGCGAAACCGCGCGTCGCCCTGTTCGACCCCAAAGGCCAGACTCAGGCTTCTCTGAAGCGATTGGGCTGGGACCCGCAGCCTGTCCAGGCTGAAACTGATTTGTCTGCCTTCGACATCCTCATTGTGGGCAAAGAGGCATTGAGTGTCGATGGCCCGGCGCCCGACATCCACCGGGTCCGCGATGGGCTGAAAGTAATCGTGTTCGAGCAGACGAGCGAGGCCCTCGAACAGCGCCTTGGGTTTCGAGTTCAGGAGTACGGACTCCGACAGCTCTTCCCGCGGGTGCCGGACCATCCTGTGCTCACGGGGCTCGCGACGGAGCACTTGCGCGATTGGCGCGGCGAGGCGACCATTCTGCCGCCGCGACTCAAGCTCGATATGCGTCCGCGCCACGGCCCGACCGTCCAATGGTGCGGCCTGCCCGTCACTCGGCTCTGGCGCTGTGGGAACCAGGGAAACGTGGCCTCCGTGTTGATCGAGAAACCCGCGCGGGGCGATTTCCTGCCGATCCTCGATGGCGGCTACAGCCTCCAGTACAGCCCGCTGCTCGAGCATCGGGACAATCAGGGTATGGTGCTGTTTTGTCAGGTCGATGTCACCGGACGCACCGAGGACGAACCGGCGGCTGAAATCCTCGTCCGAAATCTCCTCCGCTATGTGTCAGCCTGGAAACCCCCTGCGCGACGATCTCTGGTCTATGCCGGCGATCCGCTCGGGAGAAGCCACCTGGAATCCGTCGGCATCGCCGTATCGACCTTCGACGGACACTCGCTTGCGCCCGGCGCGCTGCTCGTCGTCGGTCGCGGCGGCGGAGCGGCGTTGGCGCCACACCAAGCCGCAATCGCCGATTGGCTCCAGGCGGGTGGGCGGGTTCTGGGAGTGGGGCTCGGACAGGAGGATCTGGACGCCTGGCTGCCCGTTGCCGTCACCACCAGGAAGGCCGAGCACATCGCTGCGTTCTTCGAACCCTTCGCTCATCAAGCGTGCTTTGCGGGTGTCGGACCGGCCGACGTGCATAACCGCGACCCGCGCGATGTGCCGCTTGTGACCGACGGAGCCAGGCCCGTCGGCAATGGAGTGCTTGCCCTGCACGACCGCGCGCCGATTGTTCTCTGCCAGCTTGCGCCTTGGGAGTTCATTCCCACCGCCCAACCCAACCTCAGACGCACTCACCGCCGACTCTCGTGCCTTCTCTCACGCCTCCTGGGCAATCTCGGAGTGCGCGCCTCGACGCCGGTGCTTGACCGCTTTCACCGCCCGGTCGCCCGAGCCTCGGAAGAACGCTGGCTCGACGGCCTCTATCTCGATCGCCCCGAGGAATGGGACGATCCTTATCGCTTCTTCCGTTGGTAGAGCGGCACGCCCGCTCTTTCTCAGGCTGGCCAAGGGAACCGAGAGCGGATAGACTCGAGGTCGATATGAAAGCCTGTAATCGTCGTGAATTCGCAAAAACACTTGCCTTCGCCAGCGCCGCTGCCGGCCTCTCCGCCCGCGCCTCGAACGTAAACGACCGGGTGCGCCTCGGGTTCATCGGACTGGGCAACCGCGGCGACCAGGTTCTCGATGCGTTTCTCGCGCAACCCGACGCCCAGATTGTCGCAGTCTGCGACATCAGCCAGCCGTACCTCGATTTTGCCGCAAAGAAGATCGGCACTCAGCCCCGACAGCACAAGGACTACCGAAAGCTGCTCGAGCAGAAGGATGTCGATGCCGTGGTCATCTCGACCCCGGACCACTGGCATGCGCTGCAGACCATCCACGCGTGTGAGGCGGGTAAGGACGTGTACGTCGAGAAACCGCTTTCGCTGCGGGTGGCGGAGGGTCGGGCCATGGCCACGGCAGTCCGGCGCTACGGTCGCGTATGCCAGGTGGGCATCCACCGCCGATCGGTCGATTTCTGCAGGCAAGCCGCCGAATTCGTGCGCGCCGGCGGCATCGGCAAGGTCACGGTCGCACGCGCCTTCCACGTCCAGAACGAATGGCCCAAGGGAATCGGCAACCCGCCAGATGCCGACCCGCCCGCTGACTTCGACTGGGACGCCTGGCTCGGCCCTGCGCCCAAGGTCCCCTACAACAAGAACCGCACGTTTTACCGGTTCCGCTGGTTCTACGACTACTCCGGAGGGCAGGTGACGAACTTCGGGGTCCATTACATCGATTTCATTCAGTGGGCGCTCGGTCAAACCGCCCCGATGCGCGTGACGGCGCTGGGCGGGCGTTTCGCAGGCATCGATGACAACCGCGAGATTCCCGACACGCTCGAGGCCGTCTGGCACTACCCGGGCGACACACTGGTGACCTTCTCACAGTTCAATGCCACCGCGGCTCCGGGAAGCCTGCCCGGATGTGAGGTCGAACTTCGTGGGACCAAAGGCACGCTCTACCTCTTTGGCAACCGTTTCGAGGTCGTGGCGGATGCCATCACCCCGAACGAATTCCCCGCGCGCACTCCAACCGACCGCGCCTACGAACGTCGCTGGCGCCAGGGCGAACAACGGATGATCGAAAACCGCAAGGTGACCGGCGACGGGGATACGGCTCACCACGCGCGCAATTTCCTCCATTGCGTCAAGAGCCGAGAGCCCTGTCACTGCGACATCGAGACTGGCCACCGCAGCACTTCGGCAACGCTCATCGCGAATATCGCCCTCCAACGCGGCATGGTCCTCGAATGGGATGCGGACCGCGAGCAGTTCCGAAACGATACGGAGGCCAATCGCCTCCTGAACTGCGATTACCGCGCTCCCTATCGTCTGCCGAAGGGCTGAATCATCGTCCCCTATGAAAACTGCTGTTGTGACGGGAGCGGGAAGCGGAGTGGGACAAGCCGTGGCCCTGGCCCTGGCCGCCCGGGGTTGGCGGGTCGCGCTGGTGGGACGACGCGAGGAGAAGCTGCGCGAGACGATCGATCGAGCCGGGGCGTCGGCTCCCATCCTGCTCGCCTGCCCTTGCGACGTCGCCGATTCCGATGCCGTCAACGCGATGGCCGAACGCGTCCGGCGCGAATTCGGCGCAATCGACGTCCTGGTCAACGCCGCCGGCACCAACGCCCCCAACCGGGCGCTTGCCGTCCTGTCGTCCGAGAATTACCACGCGATGATCAACACCAACCTCAACGGCGCCTATTACTGCGTCCAGGCCTTTCTCCCTCAGATGCGCGCCCGACAGTCGGGTACGATCGTCAATGTGGTCTCCGACGCCGGCAAGGTGGCCAGTCCCAAAGCCGGCCCGGCGTACGTGGCGTCGAAGTTCGGCCTGGCAGGACTCACGCAGAGCATCAACGCCGAGGAACGGGGCCATGGCGTGCGCGCGTGCGCCGTGTTTCCGGGCGACATCGACACCCCGCTGCTCGAAAAGCGTCCGACACCCCCCGACGCGGAGGCACGCCGGCGCATGCTTCAGCCCTCCGACGTTGCGGCGTGCGTGCTCCACTGCATCGAGCAACCGCCGCACGTCATCATCGAGGAACTGCTCGTCCGCCCCCGGTAGCCGGCCAGATCAAGGCCTCGGCGCGGTTGTCCCGGGTGGGGCTTGAACGGACGGCGCCACGGTCGCCGGGCCGTCGCGCCTGATCTCGACGTCGAGATCGACATCCGGCTTGGGCGCGTGCGGCTGGCGCCGGAGTCCGCCTTGCAGCAACTCCGCGCCACTTTTCTGGGCTGTGCCGTACAAACCCCGCCGCATCCAGTCCAGGCGTCGAGAGACGACCAGCTCTTTCTTTGTCTTCTTGATCTGTTCGCGCAGCTCCGCCAAATCGCTGAACCGCCGTTCCAGATCGGCCTTTTCGGCCTGCAGGCGCTTGAGTTCCTTGAGCAGGAACGAGCGATTGCCCTCCGACGTATCGAGCCGTCTCTGGGTGTCGGCAATCCTAACCTCGAGATCGGCGATCGCGGCCTGCATCTCGTTCGCCTTCCTCTCGAGCTCGGTGTTGGCGCCCTCGAGTTCCGCGATCCGTCCGTCACGCCTGCTCACCATCACCTTCGCGGATTCGAGCTCTTCGCGGGTGGCCTTGACTTCGGCCTCCGTCTTGCCCAGCAAACCGCGCGTCTGGGAGAGCTGGGACAGGCTATTTTCGAGATCGACGCTCTTGGCCTGGATCGTGGCCGTGAGATTGCTGTTGGCCACGATCTGCGCTTTGAGTTGTCGCCCCTGTTCCTCGACCTGCGCGAGCAGATGTCGAATCTGGTCGTCGTCCGACCGCTTTTTGGCCACCGCTGTGTGGTGGCGATACCAGAGGCCGCCGCCCAGCCCGAGGCAGATCACAATCAAGATGATCGTCCAGATCTTCGTTTTCATTATCCCTACTTTCCGTGCATTCCAGCGCTTTGGCAAGCCGACAGGATCCCCCCTGATCCTCGCCTAATTTTCTGAAAGTGTGAAAAAAGTGTGTGTACATGCAGGTTTTTTGTTGACAATGAGC
>MWFF01000165.1 GCA_002071485.1 Verrucomicrobia bacterium ADurb.Bin006
GGCCCAGTACCCGCAGATCGAGGTGAAATCGCTCTATGGAGCGACGCAGACGGACACGGGGCGCGTCTTCGTGCCGCCGGCAGGGGAAGTGTTCCAGCACGACGCCGATGGGAACCTGAGGGCGGACGGACGCTGGACGTACACGTGGGACGGGGAGAACCGGCTGGTGCAGATGATCCGGGACACGGATACGCCGGCTGGAGCGCGGCAGAAGCTCGTGTTCGAGTACGACCATCAGGGGCGGCGGATTCGGAAGCAGTTCTACACGCGCAGCGGGTCGAATTGGGTCGAGCAGCGGGACACGATTTGTCTGTACGAGGGATGGAACGTGGTGGCGGAGTTGGACGCGAACGCGACCAACGCGCGGTTGCGGACGTACGTGTGGGGTTTGGACCTTTCGGGGACGCGGCAAGGGGCGGGAGGCGTGGGTGGCCTCTTGTGGGTGAACAACTACCAGACGAGCTACGGGGGCCAGACACTGCCGACGGGGGTGCAGTACGCGGTCTTGGACGGCAACGGGAACGTGGTGGGGCTGGCGAAGGCGGCGGACGCGACGCTGAGCGCGCGGTACGAATATGGCCCGTTCGGGGAGACGGTGCGGCAGAGCGGTGTGCTGGCCGATGCCCAGCCGTTCCGCTTTTCGACGAAATGGACGGATGCGGAATCGGGGCTCGTGTGCTACGGGTATCGGTACTACAACCCGAGTGCCGGCAGGTGGCTTTCACGTGATCCAATCGAGGAACAAGGCGGGTTGAATCTCTACGGATTCGTGAATAACGACCCCGTTGATTTCGTGGATGTCTTCGGGCTTTGGAAGAGTAGGCCTTGGGGATCTCAACACAAGGACCTGACGATAAACGCTCTCAATACCGCATTGGCATCGCTTCGAGATAAACCTAGCGACAAGTGTAAGAGCAAGATGGCGGACATTCTCGTTGAGGCGAACGAGGGTCAAGACAGCGGCGCGGGCTACAGTGACTTTTCCAGACATTTCAACCGCGAATATTACAAGGGAGAAACGCCACAGCAGGTCCAGCAAAGGAGGACTGCTGCCCGTGACGCCTACACCGCGTATTTGGCAGGCGAGGAGGTCAGTTTCAATTACATCCCGGAATGCTGGGAACGTCTGAAGGCGCTGGGCAGGCTTAGCCATAGCTGGCAAGATTATTATGCTCACGGCATTCATACCTCTCGTGGTTTTGTCGACCCGATGAATGCCTCTCCTTCAAGCCCTGGGGAGTTTTGGCCTTCGAGCTACAACTCGTGGCGTGGGTGGGGCGAGGGAGAACATCCAAATCGCGGAGAGCCGGTTGAAGTCAGTTCACAGCGGTATAACCAGGCAGAGGCTTACACTGCACTTCGTTTTCGGAGAATGCTCGAAAACTGGATGGCGTCATGCAAGTGCCTATGCCAATAAAAACAACATTCGCACCTCAACCGTGGCGAGCAGGCTTATTCTCGTTGCTTGGGATTGCGGCGGCGGGGATTTTGTGGGCGATCTCATCGTTGATTGCGGCGGGAGGGCATGGACCCGGCATTGGGTTCGTAGTGTCCTTCCCTTATAGTGAGATTTTGCACCGCATTCATCCGGGGGCTCCCAATACTTGGTTGCTTCGCTTAATTGGCTGGACCCAATGGCCGCTGTATGGCTTTGTTATTGGGCTCGTCTGGACTAAGGGGCCGCGAACCGCAGTCTGTTTGGCTATCATTGCTCTGCACTTGGTTGCAGTAGCGTGTTGCTATTTGCCGCGAGAGTTTTATGAATCGTTCTGGTGACGGTTGCGCTCCCCGTCGCCAAGACTGCTGGCTTTCACTTTCCCTTGAAAGAGCTACGCCGTGAAACACGGCAGACTTGGCTCCCCCCTCGGTGAGGCTCCCTCGGTGAGCTTTCTTAGCGCCGCCGCTTGGAGCGGCGCACTGCAACAATTCCTCCGCAATCCGGAAATGGGCCGCGCCATGGCCCTGCGGCTCTCTCCTTGTGGTCGCTCCAGCCACCCTGGGCAGCGAGAGCACCGGCGGCGCGGCATCCTTGTCGAAACCGCCAGCCATCTCCTCGCCAGCCCCGTCAGGGGCGGCATCTTCTCTCCCTTTTCGCCGCGACGAGGATTGGAGGCAACGGCGATTGGGTTGTGAGGCCGGACCATGCTGCTCCTGACGGAGCTGGGGAATTGTTTGCGCCTGTTTCTACAACGATGTCACCCCTGCCGGGGCTTGCCTATTTTCCCGCTATGGACGTTGTGTCTTCGCTACCAAGTTTAGATTGAATTGAAAGTTGGTTTCTGTTGAAATGGCGAACAGTCACTCAGGCATGAAGTCGTTGAACCAGTATCGCCAACGCACCGTGCCGGACTACGCTCCGCTTGTTCTCATGAATGATCCCGGGCGAATAGAGTTCCGGTTGCTCCGGCGGTGAGAGATACCGGCCGGTCAGCGGCGGAAGACTTTCACTGGGGAACTGGTTTAGCGGCAGGCCTCCCGTCAGGATTAGCGAGGCGGGTCCGTTGGTGGCGGGGTGCCAGCTATGGCCCTGGTCGAGGCTGATCTCGGTGAACACGTCAAAGCAGCTGCTGATGGTGCAGTGGCTAGTGGCGCTTGGTTCAATCAGGGTTACGCCGGGCGAAAGCAGGGAGGGGCTTTCGCGGAGCATGACGCTAAGAGGGCCGGTGGCGCCCGTGGTTTCCAGGGACAGCAGTTCGGCGTCGTAGATTTGCCAGGTAGTCGGGTTGGGGGCTGTGAACACGCGGTAGTAGCGCTCGAGGTTGGTCGCGACCGTGTCGGTGAACTGAAACCAGCCCGCCGAGTTGGCGAGGTTGGTGGCGAGGGTTTGCCAGAACAGGGGGAAAGAGAGACTGGGGGCGGACTGAACCACGTAGGGCCAGCCCGCGATGCCGGTTGCGGTGAGGGTCATCACTCCACCACCCAGGTTGCTGATATCGAGGACGCTGTTGGTCAGGTCGTCTCCGGTCAGCACGTGAAAGCAGATCGCGCCGGTGACGCTGGTGTAGGGGTCGGACAGGGTGTAAGTGAGCAGGTCGCTGCCGGCGTAGTCGGGTTTGGGCAGGTAGGCCAGGTAACTGGTGCCGATCAGCGCGGCGGGGCCGCCGTTGGTGCTCAGGGCGCTGACGTCCGTAAGGTTCAGGGGGTCGCCATCAGGGTCCAGGTCTTCGGCCAGTAGTGCCGTGACGGGCAGGAGCTGTTCTTCCGCCCCGGCCCAGTCTTGGCGCCGGGCACCTGCTACACATTGTAAGGATCGAGAACCGATCAGGCGCAGCGAGTGCTCCGGATAGGATCGGTAGGGTGGTGCAGACGGCGTTTCTGTGATGAAGAGGGCACGAGATGACCATGATGGCAAGCGGTCACGCCGCCACCGGCCTTGCGGTTCTCAATCGCTCATAGGAACTAGAGGCGGCCCAGCAGACGGTACAACTGCCAGCCCAGCACCTCGTGCGTGTAGAGCGAGAGAGTCTGCAGCGCACCAACTGTTGGAACAATCGTCATCGGGCGGGCTTCTTCCAGGGCTGCCAGCCCCCGAAAATCGCTCGCGTAACACTCGATTTCGATGCCTAACTTGCGGAATGCCGCTTCACTGCGGCGCATGTGGGACGCCGAGGTGACCAGGATCACCCGGCGCCAGCCCTGCTCGATCAGGATGCGTTGCGTGGCGAGGGCTTCGTCGTGCGTGGTCCGGCACCCTTCGAGGACGAGGACGGGTAGCGAGGTCACGTTCCAGGCTGTCAGCAGGCGCAGCAGCAGATCGCCCTCGTGCTTCATCGCCCCCCCAGCCCCGCGGGCTCCTCCGCCCAGAATCAAGACGCGCCCCTTCCCCCGCCGCGCCAGGTCAACAGCAGTGACGAGCCGATCCGCGGCATCGTTGAACTGAAACCCAAAACAATCGTGGCGCGACAGGCTAACCGTGCCGCCCAACATCACCACCGCATCGGCCTGGATGAGTTCGTCCGCGGTCCGGCCGGCATAAGGACGTTCGAGAGTGGCGAGGAGTTCGGAAGTCAACTGGTTGTTGCCGACGAGGGTCAAGACCACCACCAGGAGGCCGGTCGAACAGGCGCGTCCCCACTCCTTTCGCCAGAGCCGCCGCAGCATCCAGAGCACCAGGACGAGCCAAAGGAAACCGAGTGGTTCGCTCAGCGGACCGAGCCAATCTTTCATGTGGAGAAACGGTCGAGCACCTGCGTCAAATGGGGCGTGAAGAGCCGCGGTTCGAGCAGGAAAGCGTCATGGCCCTTTTCCGAATGAACGGTGATCCACATGCAGGGGACGCCGGCGCGCTTGAGCACCTGCACCAGCCTGGCCTGGTCGCTCGGGTAAAACGAGAGATCCGAGTCGATGCTGAAGACCAGGAATTCCTGCTTTCGACAGCGCCCGAACAGTTCGTGCATATCCTGGCCGCCACTCTCCTCGACCAGATCGAACCATTGCCAGGCATCAAGGATGCGCAGGTAGGAGTTGGCATCGAAGCGTCGGACGAACTTTTCGCCCTGGTGCAGCATGTAGGACTCGACAGGATGCCGCATTTCGTACCAGCCGAAGGGGGGTTTCTGGCTGACGACTTCGTTGCGGGCCCGCTCACGCAGCGCATCTAGCGAGACGAATGTCTTGTGGGCAATGCGCCGCGCCAAGGCCAGCCCGAAGTCGGGCCGCGGCCCGTCGTAATAGTCGCCACCCTGGAAGTTGGGATCCGCTTCGATTGCCGTGACTTGCTCGAAATTCATGATCCGCTGCAGCACGGTGGTCTCGATCCCTGTGCCGATCGGCACGACAATCCGCACCCGATCAGGGTGGCGTGTGGCGAGCACCTGGCAGAGAAAACCGCCAATCGACGCCCCGATGACGGCGTGGAGTCGCCGCACGCGCAGATGGTCCAGCAGCGCCATCTGCGAATCCACAATGTCCCTCATCCGCAACACCGGAAATCCCGGCCCCCAGCGCCGGCCCGTGTCCGAATTCACCGAAGCCGGGCCAGTCGAACCGTAACACCCCCCCAAATAGTTCGCGCAAATAACGCAGAACCGGCGGGTGTCCAGAGCCTTGCCGGGCCCGATGAAATCATCCCACCAGCCTTCATGCATCTCGTCGGTCCACCGGCCATCAAGCCCGGGCACCTCCCGGTTCAGCCCGGCTGCATGCTGGCTGCCGGTCATGGCGTGGAAAAGGAGGATGGCGTTCGAGCGATTCGCGTTTAGCCGGCCATACATCTCGTACGCCAGCGTGAACCGGGGCAAGACCGGACCCAGCCGCAACTGAAAAGGCCTCTTGCGATTATGAAACTCGAAGAACTGCGTTCGTACTTTGCCAATGGAACGGGTCATGAAACAAACGGCGCGCAGTGTGCGACGTCAGGCCCCCTGACGCAAGCCCCGTCCGCATTCAACCGCTGAGTGCCAACGCTCTCCGCGAATCACCCATTCGTTCGAGGAATGGCAGTTCGGGTGAGAATGGGACGTTGCTTGTTGCAGAGGCCCGAACGGATGCTTACGCCGTGCGGCTCAGAGCCTGTTCGATATCGGCGAGCAGATCGTCGATGTGCTCCAGTCCGATGCTCAAGCGGACCAACTCGGGCGCGATCCCCCCGGCCCGCTGCTGCGCCTCGGTCAACTGGGAATGCGTGGTCGTGGCCGGGTGAATTGCCAGGCTCTTCGCATCGCCCACGTTGGCCAGGTGCGATATCAACTTCAGGGCATCAATGAACTTCGCTCCGGACGTCTTTCCACCCCGGATGCCGAACACGACCATCGACCCGCCCTTGCCCCGCAGATACTTCGTGTTGAGCTCGAACATCGGGTCGCTTTCCAGACCGGGAAAGCGCACCCATTCGACCCGCGGATGCGATTTCAAGTACCGGGCGACCGCCCTGGCATTGTCGCAGTGACGTTCCATCCGCAGCGGAAGGGTCTCGATGCCTTGCAGGAATAGCCACGAACTGTCCGGCGAAAGGCAGGCCCCCAGATTGCGCAGGGCCACCGTCCGCATTCTCAGTATGAACGCCAACGCGCGCAGCGGTTCGGGCAAATCCACCCCCCACCGCAGGCCGTGATAGCTGGCATCCGGCTCGGTGTAGAGCGGATGCTTGCCGGCGGCCCAGGGGAACCGCCCGCCATCCACCACGATCCCCCCAATCCCAGTCCCATGCCCCCCAAACCACTTCGTCAGCGAATGCACCACAATGTCCGCCCCATGCGCCAGAGGTCGCGTCAGATAAGGCGTCGAAAAAGTCGCATCCACGATCAACGGAACACCCTCCCGCCGGGCCACCGCCGCCACGCCCTCGAGATCGGTGACTTCGAGCGCCGGATTGGACACCGCCTCGCAAAACAGCGCGCGTGTCCGGCCATCGATCACCTTGCCGAAGTTCTCCGGGTCATTCGAGTCGACGAACCGGATCTCGATGCCCAGCGCGGGCAGGATGTCATTAAACTGGGTGTAGGTGCCTCCGTACAAGTTGCGGGCGCTGACCACGTTGTCGCCGGCCCTGGCGAGATTGATAATCGAGTAGAAAACGCCGCTCGTCCCCGAGGCCGTTGCCAGGGCGCCCAACTCGGGAGCGCCCTCGAGCAACGCCACGCGCTTCTCTAAAGCCTCCGTCGTCGGATTGGTCAGCCGACTGTAGATGTTCCCCAGCTCCTTCAACGCAAAGAGATTCGCCGCGTGCTCCGTGCTTCGGAAGTTGTACGAGGCCGTCCGATACACCGGAATCGCCCGCGCCAGAGTCGTCGGATCCGGTTGCGTGCCGCCATGCAAACAAAGAGTTTCGAATTTCATTAAGTAGAAATCTTACAGTTCACTTTCCCGTCTGTCCAATCCGAAACACGCCAGGCGCGCTCGAACAGCGCGCTTGCCTCCCGCCCCGGGGCGTCCGATGATGCATCACAAAACACTGGAACGTATTACGCCATGAAAGCCCTGATCTTCGCCTGCTGGTTAGCCGCCCTGCCCCTCGACGCCGCGGATGCCGCGGTCCCGGTCACACTCACAGCCGGCACGGACTGGATTCCGCTCGAGCCCGATTTGGACATCGAACCCGGCTCGGCTCTGGACTTCTCTTCGATGGGCTTTGTCGATCCTCCCGCGGGCCAGCATGGGCGGGTGATTGTGAGCCCGGACGGTCATTTTGCCTTCGAACGTTCTGCGCGGACGCCCCGGCGGTTCTACGGCGTGAACCTCTGTTTCGGCGCGCACTTCGTGTCGAAACCGGAGGCCGATCGACTGGCGGATCGCCTTGTCCGGCTGGGCTACAATGCCCTGCGCATCCACCATTACGAGCGCGAACTGACCCAGGGCCAGCGTCCAACAACCACGCTCAATCCGCAGAAGCTCGATCAATTCGACTACCTCATGGCCGCGCTCATCAAACGCGGCATTTACCTGACCACCGACCTGTTCGTCTCCCGGGGCGTGCCGTGGCGCGAGATCGGGGTCGACCGAAACGGCGAGGTGCCGATGGACACGTTCAAGATTCTGGTGCCGGTCCACGCGGGCGCGTACGAAAACTGGAAGCAGTTCAGCCGATCGCTGCTCGATCATGTCAATCCCTACACGCAGCGCCGGTACGCGGACGAGCCGGCCCTGGCCTGGCTTTCGATGATCAATGAGGGCAATTTCGGCAATTTCCTCAAGGACCTGCGGGCCTTTGACGAGTGGCGCCAGGCCTGGAACCGCTGGCTGGCGAAGCGTTACGCCGACCGCGCCGCCCTGGCGGCTGCCTGGGGCGACGAGCTGGGATCCGATGAGGATCCTGCAAAGGCGTCGGTGGCACTGCCCGACAACATCTACGACAGCAAGGTGCGAACTCGGGATTGCATCGCGTTCTTTGGCGACACGGAGCGCGACATGGTGCTGCGGATGACGCGATTTCTGAGGGAGGACCTCGGCTGCCGCGCGCTCGTCAGCAACGCCAACTCCTGGACGCGATTCACCACCGACCAGGCGGCGCGCGCGGTCTACGACTACGTCGACGACCATTTCTACGTCGACCATCCGCAGTTCCTGGAAGGCGCGTGGCGGCTCCCCAGCCGCTGTCCTAACACGAGCCCGATCGCCACCGGCGCCACCGGCGGACGCAACCTGAGCTTCACCCGACTCTTCGACCGCCCGTTCACCATCACCGAGTACAACTACTCCGCCCCGGGCCGGTTCCGCGGTGTCGGCGGCATCCTCACGGGGGCGCTGGGCGCGCTGCAGGACTGGGACGGTATCTGGCGTTTCGCTTACAGCCACGGGCGCGAGGCCATGTTCACTCCCTCCCGAATGAACTACTTCGACATGGCATGCGACCCGCTCGGCCAGGCCGCCGAGCGCGCGTCGCTCTGCCTCTTCCTCCGCGGCGACCTCCAACCGGCCCCCCATTCGGTCGCCGTCGTGATGACCCCGGACGACCTTGCCAATCCGCCCCGCAAGATCCCCACCCTCGCCCCTCGATGGCATTGGCTGGCCTGGATCACCCGCATCGGCACGCGGGTCATGCCTTCCCCCACTCTCCCGCTGCCGCACGACATCCTCGCCCCCCTGGGCTGGAAGACGTCGAAGGATGAATTCGCCGCCGCCGCTGCCGCCGTCAGCGTCCCCAGCGCCGAGCGGACGAAGCCCGTGCTGCTTGCCGATCCGTACGATCTCGACGACGCAGCCCTCTGGTCCGCTGTGCAGCGTCTGCCTCTCGCCAAACCGGGCAATCTCACCGACCCGGGACGCAAAATCTACCAGAGCGAGACGGGCGAATTGACCATCGATGCCCCGGGCGACCTGCTCGTCCTGGACACCCCGCGCACCGCCGGCGGGTACGCAACTGTCGGCCATTCGATCGAGGCCCCTGGAGGCGGCGTCTCGGTGCGAATGGACGGCAGTAACGCAACGGTCTGGGTCAGCGCCCTGGATGAGAATCCGATCCGTCGTAGTCGGCGCCTGCTTGTGACCCATCTCACCGATCTGCAAAACACCGGCATCGAGTACGCGGAGGAAACGCGCCAGACCCTGCGCAATTGGGGCCGAATGCCGCACCTCGTCCGCGCCGGCAAGGCGCATCTGGCCATCGCGCTGGCCAATCCGGACCGCTACGAAGTATGGGCCCTGGCGCCGGGCGGGCGTCGATTGGCTCAAGTCCCCGTGACGGTTGAAGGAGGCGCGCTCCGTTTCACCGCGGATGTCGCCGGCGACGCCCGCCAAGGCGCCCGCATGCTCTACGAGGTGGCGATGAAATGACCATCTTTCCCTGGTGCGATGGAATTCGTTCCGACTGGTCCGGCATGGCCCTTCAATGCCCGCAAGAGTTGAGACCAGACGCGCGCCTGTACCCAGGCCAGAACCCATTGCCTTTACGGCATCAACATCGGGATGACCTTGTTCCCATGACGGCGATAGACTCGGAAATCCTCGTCCAAGGTGAAGATGATGCCACCCGGATGGAGTTCCGCCGACCGGACCAGACAGGCATCGGCCAGGGACATGGAGCGATCCCGGTAGCGGCGCATCAATGCGCGCAGGTCCGCCAGTTGATCCTCCACCTCCAGCCCCGCCCGCAACACGCCACGCTCCAGCAGGGCAAAGAGCGGGTCGCTCTCCCGGCCTTCCCGCTTCAGGAGAAAAGCGGCTTCCGTGAGCACCGGCTCGCAAGTCAACAGCGGCGGGTGCAATCTTTTCCACTGCTCGCAGACCCACTCATGATGCTCCAGGCCGGCGGCGAGAAACGCCACCAATGGCCCGGTGTCGAGCAGCACCGCGCCTTTCATCGCCCAAAGCCATTCAGATACTTTGGATTCGTGGCCAGATCGCGCGGCAGCCATTTCACCGACCCGGCCAGGTCGCGCGCCAGATCGTAGCAGGTGGCCTTGTCGCTGGACGCGCGCGCGTCCAGCGCCTTCGTTCACTTGAGGTCTCGTGGGAGAGGCGCTCGGGCATGGCGCAACCATCGAGAATCCTTGCAACCCTCCAGGGAGACTGGCCAGACTGGTCGTGGTCTCGATGCGATTCCACCGATGAACACGCCCAATGACGCAGTGAGAAGTTCCGCACCGAGGCTTCACTACGCGTGGATCGTTTTGGCGGTCGGTACGCTGGTTGTCTTTGGCGCCCTGGGTCTGGCCCGTTTCGGTTACACTATGCTGCTGCCGCCCATGCAGGAGGGACTGCTCCTGAGCAACACCCAGGCCGGCGCCCTGGCAACAGCCAATCTGGCCGGCTACCTCGTTCTGGCGCTGGTCGGCGGCGCACTGGCATCGCGGTTCGGCCCCCGCGCGGTGATTGCGGCCGGGTTGGCGGTGACGGCCCTGGGCATGCTGTTGACCGGACTCGCCGACAGCTTCGGGGCCGCACTGGGCTGGCGGGCTCTTTCCGGCATCGGCAGCGGCGCAAGCAACGTTCCGGTCATGGCACTGCTGAGCGCCTGGTTCGCCCAGCGCCGGCGCGGGTTGGCTTCCGGCATCGGCGTGACAGGCTCTTCACTGGGGCTCATCGTATTGGGCCCGATGGTCCCCCGCCTGTTGGCCGGAAACGAAGATACGGGATGGCGCATCTGCTGGTTCGTTTTCTCGGGCGTGACATTCGGGCTGGCGATTGTCGCCCTGGCGGCCCTGCGGAACCGGCCAGCGGAGATCGGACTGAGCCCCTTGGGAGCGGTGGTGGACGAGGTGCCCGCGCTCGCGGGGGCGAGCGGACTCGGCTGGAGCAGCGTCTACCGGTCAGGGGTCATGTGGCATGTCGGATCGATCTATGTCGCGTTCGGTTTCTCGTACATCATCTACATGACCTTCTTCACCAAGTACCTCGTAGCCGAGGCCGACTATACTCAGGCTGCCGCGGGCCGGCTGTTCATGGCCATGGGCTGGCTGGGCCTGTTTTGTGGATTGCTTTGGGGATGGGTCTCGGACGTGATCGGGCGCAAGAGCGCCCTGGTCATTGTCTATCTGATTCATACCGTCGCCTTCGGCCTGTTCGCGCTCTGGCCCTCGCCCGCTGGACTCACTCTCTCAGCCGCTCTGTTCGGCCTGTCTGCCTGGAGCATCCCGGCCATTATGGCGGCGATCTGCGGGGATTTGCTCGGCCCGCGATTCGCACCGGCGGGCTTGGGGTTCGTAACCCTTTTCTTCGGTCTTGGCCAGGCGGCGGCGCCCAGTGCCGCGGGGGCCGTCGCCGATGCCGCCGGTTCGCTGGCCCCGGCGATGTTGCTCGCCTCGGGCGCGGCGTTTCTGGGCGCCCTGGGTTCGCTCCTGTTGCGCCAGGGCACCACGACGCAACAGAGCGCGATACCGTCGTATGCGGCGATCGATGTCGGGACGAACTCGGTCAAACTTCACGTCGCATCCAAGCAACAGGACGGGCGATGGCGGACGTTGGTCGACCGATCCGAAGCGACACGGCTTGGAGAAGGTCTGCGCGAGGGCGGTGGTCTTGCGCACGACGCCTGCGACCGAACTCTGGATGCGATCGCCGGGATGACGTCCGAAGCGAGGCGGCTTGGCGTTTCGTCGGTCGTCGCGGTCGGCACAATGGCTCTGCGCGCCGCATCCAACCGTGACAGGTTGATCGACGCCGTGCGTCAGCGTTGCGGCGTCGAGATCGAGGTCCTCGACGGGGCGGAAGAAAGCCGGCTTGGATACCTGGCCGCCATAGCCTGCTTCGGCGCGGACACCGATCGGCTGGCGATCTTCGACACGGGCGGCGGCAGCACCCAGTTCACAATCGGGCGCGCGACCGCCGTCGAGACCCGATTCAGTCTCAACATCGGCGCGGTCCGGTTGACCGAGCAGTGGCGCCTCGGCGAGCGGGTCGGCGCGGACGATCTCGATCGTGTGCTTGAGGCCATCGCCGCCGAGTTGAGTCCCCTGGACGGATTGGCTGCGCCTGATCTGCTGATCGGAATGGGCGGGGCTGTGACCAATCTCGCCGCCGTCAAACACGGCTTGGCCCGTTACAACCCGGATGTCGTGCAGGGAACCGTGCTCGATCGGGGCGAAATCGGTCGCCAGATCGAGCTCTATCGATCGCAGGATGCCCAGGCGCGGCGTCAGATTCCCGGTCTCGATCCGAGGCGTGCGGACATCATTCTCGCCGGAGCCTGCGTGGTGCGAGTTGTCATGGACAAGCTGCGCCAGGAGCGGCTGACGGTCAGCGACCGCGGACTGCGCCACGGGGTCCTGATCGACCGATTCAGATCCCCGCCGCGCTGATCCAGGCGATGGACGCAGGGCCGATCTTTGTGGGACGAACCTGCCATACCTTCTGCGGGAAATCACCGGAATCCTGCGCAAGCGGCGTCCGCGCACGCCGCTGGCGCTGCTTTCCGACAGCGCTTCGAGGCCCTCTTTTCTCTACGACCGCGATCTCAATCATGTCCAGTACCGCGGAGGAAGCCTTTCCGATCTGGTCGAGAACACGGGGCAGTTCTGTCCAGGCGTCGCCTTCACCATCCTCGTGCAGGGGCGTGACCGTGCCCGCCTGCTCGCGCGTCAGCTCAAGGAACGTCGGCGCCGCGGCCTCGAAGAGAACGCGGAGGACCTTCTCCGTTCTCGCGCTTCTCTCAAGGGCGACCAGATCGTGACTGTCCACGGAGCAGAGGACGACCTGATGTACAGTCTTGCGACGGATGCCCAGACACCGACGCGCCATGGCTCATCGTAAACCCCCTGGCCGGCCGCGGACACGATGGCGTCGATCCCCAAAGAGACAGACATCTCTACGTGCTCGCGAGCAAGGAATCGCTGAAAGAGCGATCAAGCCGGATTTAGGCAAATGGATGCTCACGGTGCTGCCTGTCTGACGTATGGCGAGACCGTTGCGGATTGAGGTTCGGGGCGCTTGCCATCAGGTCATGAATCGGCGGCGCCCAAAGGGAGCGTTGTTCCTGGATGATACGGATCAAAGGGAACCCTGGAGGGCGCGACGGAGTGATGGAAGTGGCGGTTCGCAATCGAGGGATGCGGCACGTGGGCATGAAGGAAATGGCGGCGGCGCAGGCGCCGCCCGTTTCGGCTTGTCAGCGGGGCGCGGCTAACTAGGCTCGGCGTGTTTTCGAGAGAGACCAAAGAGAACGCCAATCGTCATGCAAGCGAACCCTCCCGTCTATTACCGCGCCTGGGGCGTGGACAACATCGCCTACGGCCCCGTGGAATTGCCCGCGCTCATCCAATGGGTGCGTTCAGGACGCGTTCTGCCCTCGTCCTGGCTCTTCAGCGAAGCCACTGGCGTCTGGACGCGGGCGGAGGCGCTGCCGGAGTTGAAGCTGTTCTTCAAGAAGGAAGATGGGGCCGCCGGGGAGGCCCGGAAGGCGCCGCATGGGCTCAAGGCGGGGTCGTTGCGCCGCATCAAGATCTTCGCCGAGATGGACGACCGGCAACTCGCCTCCTTCCTCGAATACATGGAGGTGCTGAAGTTTCCGCCCAACGGTACCCTGTGTCGTGAGGGGGAGCCGGGGGACGGCATGTACCTCGTGCTCGAAGGCGAGGTCCGCGCCCGTGTGTTGGTCGAGGGGCGGGAGGTCACGCTGGATACCCTGGGCGTTGGCGAGTGCTTCGGCGAAATGGCGGTGCTCGATGAGAGCCCGCGCTCGGCGGATGTCGTTGCGAACAGCAACAGCGTGGTGCTTAAAATCTCTGCCGCCTCGTTGCGAAAGGTCTTCCAGGAAGCCCCCGCATTGGCGGCGCCCTTCCTGGTCGCCCTGAGCCGGACTCTGACCGGACGCATTCGCAAGCTCACGAAACGCTTCGAGGAGTTCGTCCACTTCTCTCGCGCCGCGAAGGAAATCTAGACAGTCGGTTACTTCGGACGTGGCGGGAGGCCGAAGAATTCGCGTTGGAGCCGCAGGAGCAGCGGAACCGAGGCCAGCAGACCGATCAGGTTCGGAATAGCCATCAGCCCATTGAGGGTGTCTGCAACGTCCCAGACCACGTGAAGCGAGCCGGTCGCACCCAGGTAGACGAATAGCAGCCACGCGACGCGGTAGGGTATGGCGGCTTTGGCCCCCAGGAGATACACGATGCCCGTCTCGCCGTAGTAGCTCCAACCGAGCAGCGTAGAATAGGCGAAAAGGACCAACCCGCCCGTCACCACAACCGATCCAGCCGCGCCCGGCAGTCCGGTCCCGAAGGATTTGACCGACAGAGCCGCGCCTGTCAGCCCGCTGTTCCAAGTGTCGGTCAACAGGATCACCAGCGCCGTGGCCGTGCAGACCAGCATGGTGTCCACAAACACCTCGAAAACGCCGTAGAGCCCCTGCCGAACGGGGTGGTCCGTATCCGCCGCGCAGTGGGCCATGGGCGCGCTGCCCAGTCCGGCCTCATTCGAGAACAGGCCGCGGGCAATCCCGTACCGCAAGGCCATCATCATCGTGCTGCCCGCAAAGCCGCCCGCCGCCGCCGTACCGGAGAACGCGCCCTCGAAGATCAGCCGGAACGCGTGCGGCAGTTGGGGTGCAAAGCAAACCAGGACAACCAAAGCGCCGCTCAGGTACATCAGCGTCATGATGGGCACGAGCCACTGCGTCACGCGGGCGATCGATTTGATTCCGCCGAGAATCACCATGGCCGTCAGGATCACCAACGCGACCCCGGTCACCCATGCAGGGACGTTCAAGGTGGCCTTGAGCGCGTCGGCGACGGAATTGGCCTGGACCATGTTGCCGATCCCGAAGGCCGCCAGCGCTGTCAGCAAGGCGAATGCGCCGCCCAGCCATGGCCAGCCAAGCCCTTTCTTGAGCACGTACATCGCCCCACCCCGCATCCCACCGGAGCTGTCCGATTCCCTGTAATGCAGCGCAACCACGATCTCTGAGTACTTGGTCGCCATGCCGAAAAGCCCCGACACCCACAACCAAAACACCGCGCCCGGCCCGCCAATGGCGATGGCTGTCGCCACGCCGGCAATGTTGCCCACGCCGACTGTCGATGCCAATGCGGTGGCCACGGCTTGAAAGGGGCGAACGTCTCCTTTGCCGCCGCCGGGACGGGCAATCTTGCCCAGCACCTCGCGCAAGGCGAATCCCAGGCGACGAAACTGGATCGCGCCGGTCAGGACGGTGAGCACGAGTCCCGTGCCCATCAACAGCATAATCATCGGCCAGCCCCAGACGTAGCCGTTGAGGGTCGAGTTGAGGTGCTGCAGTGTCTCGCTCATGATGCGGGCGGCACTTTAGCGGCCCGGACCAACTCGAGTCGATGAACAACCGCACCGCACTGCATCTGGAGGCTGTCGATGGGAACGGAGTTTTGCGCCGCGTGGAGCCACGCGGCCTGCGCAGGGGGTATCTGTCCGTTTCAGGCCCGGCGCCCTCACCGGGCGACAAAATGCCAACAACGACTTGTCTTCAACACGTTTCAGCGGTCGAGGTCAGGTGAGAGTGTCCAGCGATAATCGGCTGTGCAGAGGATTGCGAAGGGGGGCTCGACGCTGGGGGGATGGTACTGTAGGCTATTCCAACCATGACTCCAAAGAGCATCCCTTCGCGGGGGCCACGCCGGGGGCTGTTGCGTCTTTGTCTTGCGGCCGTGGCGGCGTTTGGCCTGGCCGGGGAGACGGCTCGAGCCCAGGAGGCGGTGAATCCGCTCAAACCACCCGATCGATCGAGTCCGTGCGCGGCCTTGCGGACGTTTCTCGAGTCGATTGATGCTGTCGGCTTGTTCCTGGCCAAGGAATACATGGAGTCGCCCTCGCGTGCGGGGTTTCATCGGTTGCTCACAATGTCGGACGTTGCTGTGGGCGGGTTGGATTTGAGCGGGTTGCCGCCGGCGGCTCGCAACAAGAGCGGGCGCGCCGCGGCCTTCGCCCTTTATGCCACATTGAGCCGAATTCCCCTTCCGGCCTACGACGAGATTCCCGACAGTTCCGAGGGGCTTTCGACACTCGGAACCAACGTTGTGTATTGGACCGTTCCGAACACCGAGATTGTGCTCGAGCGGATGTCGACCGGACACCGCCGCGGCGAGTTCCTGTTCAGTGCGGACACGGTGAACCGGGCTGGCGAGTTCTACGATCGAGTGCGGGGATTGGCCTACACGCGCCCGGTTCCCGTCGAGAACCTGCAGGATTTGGTGATCACGGGCGGTGGGTGGATGGTGCCGCATGCCTGGATTCGGGGACTGCCGTCGTGGCTGCGGGCTCCGCTTGCCGGCCAGGCGCTCTGGAAGTGGATTGGTTTGGCGCTGCTGCTGGCTGGAGTCGGGCTGTTGCTGCGCCTGGTGTGCAGGCTGTTGCGCCGGGGCAGCCCCCAACACCCGTTCTGGTGGGCGCTGGTGCAAACGGCTTTGCCGGCGTTCCTGCTCCTGGTCACTCCCGTTGTGGCGTACCTGGCGCTGGTGCAGTTGAACCTGCGCGGTGGAGCGGGCAGCGCTATCGAGTCGCTGGCAACGGGCATCACGTTCATCGCCGGCGCCTGGATTGCCTGGCGCCTCGCTCACCTGGTGGCAGAGGCGATCATCGCGTCGCCGCGCATTGCGCCCGAGAGCATTGACGCCCATCTCATCCGCATATGCACCCGTCTGTTGGGGATTGTGGCCGGGGCTGGGCTTCTGGCGATGGGCGCCGACCGGCTGGGATTGCCGCTCTACGGGATTATCGCGGGCCTGGGTGTGGGCGGATTGGCCATCGCGTTGGCGGCTCAGCCGACGATCGAGAATCTGATCGGCGGCCTGAGTCTGTTCGCCGACAAGCCGATTCGCGTCGGCGACGTCTGCCAATACGGATCCGATCTCGGGAAAGTCGAGAGCATCGGGATACGGTCGACGCGAATCCGGGGTGTGGATCGGACCTTAACGACAATTCCGAATGCCGCGCTTTCGAGAATGCCGGTCGTCAACCTGAGCCAGCGCGACCGGATGTTGATCAAGTGCGTCTTTGGCGTCCGCTACGAAACGAGCCCCGAGCAGTTGCGCTACCTGCTGGCCCGAACGCGCGAGATCCTGCTCAGCCATCCGCGGATCAGTCCGGAGGGAATGCGGGCTCGGTTTGTCGGTTTCGGAGCGTCGTCCCTGGACATCGAGGTGTTTGCTTATGCGACGACCCAGGACTGGCCCGAGTTTCTCGGCATTCGAGAAGACGTGTTCCTGCGGGTCATGGACGTGGTGAAGGAGAGCGGCACCGGCTTCGCTTTCCCGTCGCAGACTCTCTATTTCGCTCGCGACAACGGCCTCGACGTTGCGCAGGCGCAGGCGGCTGAGGCCCGCGTGCGCCAGTGGCGCGAACAGGGTTGCCTGCCGTTTCCCGACTTCGCGCCCGAGCAGGAACGACAGATGCAGGGATCCATTGTGTTCCCGCCGCCTGGCTCGCCGGCCTCGCCCCGTGGCCGATCCGCGTCCGGGGCGGTTTCCTCATCTTCTTCCGACGCCCGGGGGGCGAAGGCAGGGACGGAACCGGGGAGTTCCGCCTCATCCGGTGCAATCTTCGATCCGATCTCGGGCGCGGGGTGATGGCTCTCTGGAGTGAGCCGCGTTACGAGAACGGCGCGTTGCGGTTCGCTGTCATGCACAGCGCGAACCGCGAGCGGCACGCCCTGCGGATGGTTGCCCGCCTGCGGAAGGGCGCCGCCGAGAATCTGGTCTTTCACACCGGCGCTGCGAACCGATTCATGGCGCCTCGAAAGGCGACACGAAGCTGTAGGTGCCCGCCTCGACCTCGAACAGGGCCGCGTTCTCGTCGACGCGACTCGGCTGGGCACTTTGGCCGCTTTCCGTGATTCGCGAGGCGTCGGACGTAGGCACGCGAATGGTAGCCGTTGTATTGGGCGGCACAGTGGCCTGTAGCCTGAATCGACCGTCCTCGATCGTCCAGTGGCAGGCGATGCGTCCGCGAATCGAATCGTAATGGCCGCGCGCCCACGCAACGCCGCCGCCCGGCCGGGGCGCGATGAGGAAGTGTTTCCAGCCGGGACATGCGGTATCGGGGTTGAGTCCGACGACATGACGCCAAATCCATTCGCCAACGGCGCCGAAGGCCCAATGGTTGAAGGAGTTCATGCCGGCATCCTGGAAGCCGCGGCCCTTGACGTAGCCGTCCCAGCGTTCCCAGACCGTGGTGGCGCCATTGTCAATCATGTAGAGCCAGGATGGGAAGGTCCGGTTGGTCAGCAGTTGCCACCCCAGATCGGCATGGCCGTGCCGGGTCAGTTCCAGCATGGCGCGATGGGTCGTCTGGATTCCAGTCGAGAGGTGGACTTGGTAGCGTCGGATTTCGTCCACCAGATTCCGGGCGGCCTCGGGGCGGAGTGACTCCGGCAGGAGGTCGAAGTTGAGGGCGAGGGCGTAACCGGCCTGGGTGCCCCCCTCGATATGACCGTCGGGACTCACAAATCGACGGTTGAAGGCGGCCCGGATTTGTTCGAAAAGCTCATGGTACTGCCGCGCCTGGTCAGGCCGGCCGATTTGGGCGGCCATTCGAGCGACGATCTCCGTCGAGTGCGCGAAGAAAGCGGTGGCGAACACCTCTTTGGGCACGGCGCCACCCTTGTTCGGCCAGTTCTCCTGGCGTATCCAGTCGCCGTTCAACCAGTCGTTGTAGTCGTTGTGCCGCCCCTTGGTCCAGATCAGGTCCGGGTTCTGTCGGCGAATCCACTCCACCCACCGGCGTGCGGACTCGAAGTGCTGTTCGAGCAGTCGGGTGTCGGCGTAGTTCTCGAACAAGCGCCACGGGATGACGGTGCCTGCGTCACCCCACGCCGGCACTCCAGAGAAACTCGAATTCGGATCGCCCGGGTGCGGCGCGAAGTCGGGATAGCGTCCGTCGTCGGCCTGATCGTCGCGGATATCCTGGGCGAACTTGGTGAGGAACGCGGCGAGGTCCATGTTGAAGATAGCCGTCTGGGAAAAGGCCTGGATATCGCCCATCCAACCGAACCGCTCGTCGCGCTGCGGACAATCGTTGGGTGAACTCATCAGATTGGCGCGTTGCGTCCAGACGATGTTGCGCATGAGTTGGTTGAGCGAGGGATTCGAGCACTCGAAGCCGCCCGTCTCGGGCGAGGTCGAGTGGAAGACGCGCCCAAGGACCGCGCCGCGGGCGGGGGGCTTGTCGAGTCCGGTCAACTCGACGTATCGGAAGCCGTGGTAAGTGAAGCGCGGCTCGTAGACCACGTCGCCGTCGGCGCGCGGGATGTAACGATCGATCTGCTGGGCGCCACGCAAGTTCGCCGTATAAAGCGTGCCATCGTCGTTGAGCATCTCGGCATGGCGGATGGTGATGTCCTGGCCGGCCGAACCGCGGACGGCGATGCGGCACCAGCCGACCATGTTCTGGCCGAGGTCGAAGACGTGGACCCCGGGACGAGGCTCAGTCTGAGCAATCGGGTGCAACTCCCGCACGACGCGGATCGGTTCGTTGCGTTGCCAAACAAGTTGCACATCGCCCAGGTCAAAGACTCTTGCCGGGCGCCAATCACGGTCGTTGAATCCGGGCTCGTCCCAGCCGTCCGACTCTTTGCGAGCGTCGTAGACTTCGCCGTCGTAGATACCGGCCGCGCGGATGGGGCCATCGGTCGTACTGCGCCAGGACTCATCGGTCACGATTCGTTGCACGCGGCCGTCGGCCAGCTCGATTTCGAGTTGCAGGAGGAATCGCGGGTGCGATCCATACGCGTTGCGGCCCACGGCCATCAGGCGGCCGGCGTACCAGCCCTCGGCCAAGGCGGCGGCCAGAGCGTTTGTGCCTGGCTGCAACAGGTGGGTGACGTCGAAGACCTGGTACTGGATGCGTTTGCGGTAGCTGGTCCATTCGGGCATCAGCAACTGGTCGCCAGCGCGCTGGCCGTTCAGGCGCAGTTCATAGAGGCCGCAGGCGGTGGCATAGGCAGTCGAGCGTTTGACCGCGCCTTGGATCTGGAACGACTTGCGGACCAGTGTGGCAGGCAGCGCGCCAGGAACGTCGCCCGGCTTCAAGGTCACTGTTGCCCCGTCTGTAAGGTTGGCCATGGCCCAGGCCCCAGTTTCAATCGAGTCGAGCGCTGTGACGGACGCTCGCGCGGCAAGGTTGTCCTGGCCGCGCAAAACCTCGAACTCCGCCAGGGCCAGACCGTGCTGGCCAGCGTCTCGCTCGCGCAGTCGAGTGGCGGTCAGGCGGACATGGCGCGCCGTGGTCGCAGGGAAACGGACGATCGCGGGGCTGGCGCCAGGGTTGGGCTCGTCGAGTCCGGTGCGGTCAACGAGAAGTCGAGCGTCGGAGAAATCGGCCGTTTGAGCCGCTTCGAGGCGCCAGCGCAGCGGGAACAGAAAGCCTGGCGTGTCGGGCTGCCAGTCGTACGGCCGGGCGGGGAACAAGGCGATGGCATCGAACTCGACGGGTTGGCCAAGGTCGAGGGCGATCCATTTGGTCGTGCTGGCATTGGTGGCCAGTTGGCTGTGGTAACCGTTGCGGGGTCCGCTCAACAGGATGTTCGTGACGCTCACGGGGTCGGCGATCCAGCGGGCTTGCCAATCGGCCTTCTCGAGCAAGCCCATTGTCCATGTGGATGCTGAGCTCCACCCGCAGGGTCGGCCCGCCCTGTCCCAGACATGGACTTTCCACCAGACGCGCATACGGGAGCGAAGGGGCTTCCCGACGTACGCCACGTGCACCGTCTGATCCGAATCGACCCGTCCGCTATCCCACAGATCGCCTTCGTTCCTCGAGAGGATGTCGAGCGCGGATGCGGCAAGGACCCGGTAGGCCGTCTGCTTCTGACCGCGCTCATCGGAAGCCAGAGTCCAGCTCAGGCGCGGCGACACGACATCGAGACCGACCGGGTTCACGCGATACTCACAGCGCAATCCATTCACGGCAAAGGTGGCGCTCGAGAGACTGGGCGCGGACAACACGCCCAGCGCGGCGATGGCGGCGAAGAGCCGAGTGAGCGGGCGTGTTCCGTGCAGCGACCTGGGATGTTTCATGGGTGTGGGGCGATCGCGGGGTTGATTTCTTACGCTTGAGATTCTTGCCGGATACTTGCCGTGACCGATCTCCGATGCCAGCAAGAATTCGCCGCCCAGATTGCCAAATCGCACGAGTGCGCCTTCACCGAAAGAGCGGGAAGAGTGCCTCCAGCCAATTCAGACGGACCAGCCCCGCATGGTTCATGGGCTTGTGACCGCGGCGAAGCCGAAGACGCCAGAATGCGAACGGCTGCGGGCCGGCTGAGGCGGCTCGAGCGATGTGGAAACAGAAAGGCGGCCCCGAGTGTTTCGGGGCCGCCGTGGTTTACAGAGGGAATGACGAATGTTCTACTGCTTCACGCGGAAGAACTTGCCGGCGCCGACGGGTTCGACCGTGTAAGGCGAGGTTGCTCCCGGGACTGGAGTCCAGGGGCCGAGGATGCTGTCTGCCTGCTCGACGGTGCCAGCGCCGTCCCATGCAATCTGCGGTTTGCCCTCGACGATCCCGATCGAGAGTGTGGGGGCGGTAGCGGAATCGAATGACGAACCGTGGGTTCGGCCGACGTAATGGATGGCGTAGGCATCGTAGGCGGTCAGCGTGCGACGCCAGACACCGAGATCATCGATGTCCGCTTCGCCGGTCTCGCCGTAGTTGCCCGTAGGGTCCTGTCCGATGTTGAAGACCCCGCTGGTGGTGTCGACACTGCCCAACGTGGAAGCGGAGCGGGTATCGACCTGCACACCGTTGAGGTAGGTGATCCCCAAATCATCGCCTAAGCGGGGTGCGTCGAAAATTCCGAGAACTGCCCGCCCGGGCGGGTCCGCGCCATGGGAA
>MWFF01000166.1 GCA_002071485.1 Verrucomicrobia bacterium ADurb.Bin006
CGCTGATCTTGATCCGCGCCATCCGCATAGGAGACCTTTCGTTCAACTCACTCCACCACCACTGCCCTTGCCGCAGACACATGTACGCCAAAACAGAAGGCGTGTCAATAATTATGAACCTGTCACGTTATATAACTCCAACCTCCAAAAACTACAATCTCAACTGCAACCTCTCGGCCCTGCGCATCTGTCTGATCGCGCTCAAGGCGGACCTTCACCCCGAGGCTTCTTGGCCCGCCCTGCAGGAGCGCTGCCAGAACAATCCCCAAATCCCTTTCCAGATACTCGTCAAGCACCGCCCCAAATGAAAAGACCGTGGGGATGAGTCGTCGCTGCTTCTGTGTGGAGCCCCACACCGATTCAGGGCGTAACACAGATTGGCGCCAATGCCGATGGAGCCGGCTCAGGCACGCCGGGCCCATGATGTCCGATGGTCAACGGAGACATCAGAACTTCCAACCATCAACCACGCGGGACTGGCCAGAGTCTGAGGGCTGTGGAAGGATGGCGGGCGCCGTGCAGCGAAACCGCAACGAAAACCGCGAAATCCTCGAAAACACAACGCCATGAACAATCGATCTCGGCAGTCTCGCCTCCTCGGACTCTCCCTCGGACTCCTGGCTCTGCTTGCCGTGTCGAGCATCGGCGCGGCGGCTCCGGACTGGCTTATCGACCCGTCTCCGTTCAAGGCGCGGGTCGCAGTCAGCGCGGACGGACGCGATGTGGCGCTCGAGAACGGCCTGGTGCGGCGAGTCGTTCGGCTCGTACCTAATGCGGCAACCATCGCCTACGACAATCTGATCACAGGCGAGAGCATGATTCGGTCGGTGCGCCCCGAGGCACAGGTCGAGATCGACGGGGCGGCTTACGACGTCGGAGGCCTCACCGGTCAGCCGGTGCACAACTACCTGGACGCCGCCTGGGTAGAAAGGCTCGAAGCGCAGCCAGGGGCGTTTCGCTTCACACGCTTCTCGACCGGGCAAACCAAGGAACGTTTTCCGTGGAAAAAACGGCTCGAATGGATGCCCCAGGACCTGCCCTGGCCCGCCCCCGGCGTCTCTCTGACGCTCGAATTCACCGCGCCAAACAATTTCGCTTTGGCGATCGATGTGCATTACGAGCTGTTCGACGGCCTCCCGCTCCTGAGCAAGTGGATCGTCGTCCGGAATGCCTCGGACAAACCGGTCCGCCTGAACCGGTTCATCAGCGAAATCCTCGCGGCGGTCGAGTCCGAGTCGATAGTGGACGATTCGTCGACCTGGCAGTTGCCCCATCTGCTGGTCGAAACGGACTACACGTTTGGCGGCATGTCCGGGCCGAACCACAGCGCCGGCGTGTTCTGGGTGCCGGACCCGCTCTACAGTTCGCAGGTGAATTACAATCGGCTGACGCCCTGTCTTCTCGAATGCCGTCCCCCGCTGGGGCCGGACCAGGTGATTGCGCCCGGCTCGAGCTTCGAGAGCTTCCGCGCGTTCGAACTGGCGCAGGACACCACAGAGCGCGAGCGCAAAACACTCGCGGTGCGCCGCATGTACCGCGCCGTCGCGCCGTGGGTGACCGAGAACCCGGTGCTCATGCACATCCGCAGCGCGCAACCCGACGCCGTCAAGCTGGCCATCGACCAGTGCGCCGAGGTCGGATTCGAGCTGGCGGTGCTCACATTCGGAAGCGGTTTCAACTTCGAGAGTCGCGACCCGAATTACCAGGCCCAGATCAAGGAACTCGTCGATTACGGGCGGGCCAGGGGCGTTGCGCTGGGCGGCTACTCGCTGCTGGCCAGCCGGGGCGCGGAGACGAACGCCGACAACACGCAGAGCGTCCCGGCGCGATACGGCGTGATGCCCTGTCTGGGCGCGACCTGGGGCAGCAATTACCTGGCGCAGTTGCAGCACTTCATGCGGTTTGCCGGTCTGGGCGTCCTCGAACACGACGGTTCCTATCCGGGCGACCAGTGCGCCAGCACGAATCATCCCTTCCACCGCGGGCTGGCCGATTCGCAATGGGTGCAGTGGAAGGCTATCACCGGCCTTTACCAATGGTGCCGTTCGCAGGGCGTCTACCTGAACATCCCGGACTGGTACTTCCTCAATGGCGGATCGAAGACCGGCATGGGCTATCGCGAAGTCAACTGGTCGCTGCCGCGCGCCTACCAGGAAATCATCGAGCGACAGAACATCTTCGACGGCACCTGGGACAAGACCCCGAGCATGGGCTGGATGTTCGTGCCGCTCACGGAGTATCACGGCGGCGGCGCCGAGGCCACAATCGAGCCGCTCAAAGATCACCTCGAACATTACGAGCAGCGCCTGGCCAACCTCTTCGGCGCCGGCGTCATCGCCTGCTACCGCGGCCCGCGGCTCTATGACACCGACGAGACCAAGGCGGTGGTGAAACGGTGGGTCGATTTCTACAAACGCCATCGCCCGATCCTGAACTCGGATATCATTCATCTCCGCAGGGCCGATGGACGGGATATCGATTACATCCTCCATGTTAACCCGGCTTTGAAGGAGAAAGGGCTCCTGATGGTGTACAACCCCCTCGACCGAGTCGTGTCGAGGACGCTCACCATCCCGCTTTATTACACCGGCCTCACGGATCGGGCCGCCGTGCGTGAGCAGGACAATCCTGCCCGAACATTCGCCTTGGACCGTCAATACGCGATCGCCCTGCCGGTTCAAGTGCCGGCCCGCGGCATCACCTGGTTTGTCATCGAGTAGGTCGCAACCATGAGATAGTGTCTTCCGTCAGAGGTCGATGCGCAGGCTGACAATGGTTGATTGATAGTCGAATGGTTGGAGGGATTGCCACAACATCGTTATCAGCCTGATCCACCAGACCAACTACCTTATCGATCAACAGATTCGCCGGCTCGAATAGGATTTTCTCCAGGAGGGCGGCCTGCGCGAGCGCATGAACCGTGCGCGCCTCGCCGCCCGCGCCGCCAAGGCCACCAAGCCCCATGAAGAACCCATATTCTAGCCCCGCCTCGCTTGCGATCCGAACAATCACGGGCCTGCGGCTGGCGTCGTCTGGTCATCGTCAGCGACCCCACCGGCCTCCAGGTCCGCGGCGTCAGTGCATTTCATTACGGATCGGGCGCAGAGGGTGACCAGGAACGAGTTCATCTCCGGCTCCGCCTCGCTCTCGATGTAATGAATGGCCGTGGTCGCGCACAGGATGGCGGTCTTGTCTCCCGCAGCGACAAGTTCCCTGCGATACGCCTTCAACTCGGCAACCAGTCGCAAAATCCGCTCGGGCGTGAAGATGCCTTTGGTCATCTCCCGCATGGCCGGTAGATAGAACTGGTCAAAGGCCCGGTTCTCCTGGGCCTTCGAGGGCTTGACTCCGGGCCGCAGGACCCCGGTTTCCTCCACAATGGGTTGGAGCCTCTCGAGAAGGAGCGCTACCCAGGGACGAATCTCTTCGGTGCCCAGGAGGAGGCGGGCCGAATCCTCGCGGTCAAGAAGGTCAACCGCCCTGCGGACCATGAGCTGAGCAGTGTCCGCAGAATCCGCCTGCAACTCCGGATGGGCATCGAGCAGGCATTGCCAGCGCGCGGCGCTCTCGGGATCGGCCAGCGCCTTGTCCAGCCAGCGCTCGACCTCTTCCGGGTCCGCCTCCGGGTCAAGGTTGAAACCTACCTCCTTGAGCAGCGCGTTCCTAGCTGCCTCTTGCGCGGCAGCCCATGCCTCCAAACCGTAGAGGAACATGCGGCCCAGAAAGGGGTTTGCGTCATCCGTTTCCTCGGCGGTCATCAGGGCGCAGGCCTCGATCATGAGCGCATCCACGTAGCGGCCCTGCTGGACGTATCTTGGCAGGAGCAAGAGCAAGCTCATAGCGATCTCGTTGCGACGCTCCTTGGTGGCCAGGAACAGCAGCGCTTTGCGCATCAGCTTGCCCGTCTTTCTCGAGGCGCTGTCGAGTGTCGGAACCCCCACCTCGGCGAACGCCCTCCTCAAATCCGCGTCTGTGAACCGTAAAGGGGCGAACGCGGCATCGGCGAAAACCGCCTCGGATTGGCGCTCATACGCCGCCGGGTCGTTGCAGAGCCTCTCGAACTCGTCGCGGTACGGCTCCAGCTTCCTCGATGCGGCTTCGATCTCTTCTTGGTGAGCCAGATAATTGAGCAGAGTCTTGTTTTCCTCGAACGTGCGACGCAGCTCCGGATCGCGCTTGAACAGTCCCAACCTGCTCGCCGTCTTGAAAGTCTGCGCAAACTCCTTCATCACCCCGAAGGCCTCGCCCCAATCCGGAAGCGCCTCAGGAGTATCGTCCGCCATGGGCACCGCTCCGTCGGACCCTCGAGTCTCTTCCGCCCCCAGACGAAGCGACTCGGCCGCGCTCGACCGGGCGCCCGTCGAATCGAGGTCCTCCCGTTCGTCAATCGGCAAATGGCAGCGCTTGTATTTCTTTCCGCTCCCGCAATAGCAAGGATCGTTGCGTCCTGGTTTTATGCTCATGGTTCAGCTTGCGCGCCGTCACGCCTCGTACGGCGGGGCGAAGGCGGTCGGTTTGTTGTCGAAGTTTGTCGTGGTCTTGTAGGGCTCGCTCTCGCCCCCTTTTACGAAAGGCAGCAGACGGTCGCGGAGCGCCTGCATTTCGCCACTGCTCAACTGCTCGAGCGCGCGGACGGCTTCCAGCGCCGTTCGGAGCCGCTCCTCGGTCTCGCATTCCGTGATGCTGACCGACACCGGCAGGCTCATGGCGTAGTGGAGGCATTCGGTCGATGTGACGACACCGGTCTTGGGCGCGTTCTGGAATGCCATCGGTTTCATCCCCTCGATGCCGAGATTGCGTTTGACGGCCTCGGGCAGGACCAGATGCTCGAAGCTGCGGAAGTGCGGGTCCAGCGCATTGAGCGGCATTTGCAGGGCGTCCCAGGCGTAGGGCTTGGCGAGCATCGCCAAGTGATACTCCGGATTCTTGTGGCCAGTGAACCCAATGAACCGGCCCTTGCCCTGTTTCCGGGCCAATTCAGCCGCCTCGATCGCGCCGTGTTTCTCGAAAATCCAGTCTGGATGCTCGACCCGCTCGATCGAATGGAATGCCGGAGATGCAGGCACGGGCTCTCTTTGACACGGAGCGCCGCCCGAGGAAAGCCAAATCCGAATCTCCCGCAAACCGACGAGCGAGCCAACAAGCCAGCTTGAAATTGCGATTCTGCTAGCCCGGAAACCCATGGATGGGAGGGTTCATAGCCGTGTTTCGGACGCATCATCAAGCAAGGGGCGGTTCGGAACAAGGTTCGAATGAACAGGAGCGCTTTCGTTCAGGGCCAATGCATGAAGTGGAGCGATGCCGGAGGGAATCGTCCGGCGTCAGAGTGTTCCGTTCAAAACTCGAACTCGTACAGTGTGAGGCTGAACGGCGCGAATTGAAGCACGGGGCTACCCTCGCCAATCTCGACTGGGCGGGTCGAGACGCTCACCCGCTCCGGTTCATCGCGCGAGTTCAGGACCTCGGCTGTCGCGGCGCTTTGAGTGTCGCGGAGCACGTAGGCGTTCCCGCTCGTCACGGGCCCGACGAACCCGGCCAGTGCGGCTTGCACATCGATCGTCCGTCCGGTCGAGTTGACGCCGTACACCCGGAGGGTCCGGCCATCGGAGCTGACCGTGGCGCTCAGGTCCGGCTCATGGAGGTTCCAGGGCAGGTCTGAAGCCGCATCCTGCGTCCGCCGTTCGACGCGCAGCGGGTAGGTTCCAGCCGCCCGCGCGTAGAGGCATTGCGCGTGGTACGTTGGCGCGCAATACAACCAGCCCGGGCCGGTGAGAATCACGCCCGACCCGAACGAATCGATCAGGTTCGACCTCACGGCGATCTCGACCGAATCCGCATGCCGATGCATGAGGTTGTGGTAGCGGGAACAGCTCAGGGCGTTCTGCAAGGTCTGCAGGCTCGCCCGGCCAAGATTCCAGTCCGCCGCAGTCGTGTTCCACTCGGTCACAGCGATGCGCACGGGCCTGTTGCCGGCGAACTGTCGGATTTGCTGCTCGAGGAAATCGAAGTTCTCAGCCATCGCAACCAGATCGGCACAACCGTAATGATGCGGACACAGATAATCCAGATAGCCGCCCGAGGAGCGCAGCGTGTCAGCGGACGGAAACGATGAGAGCACCCGGATGGACGGATCGGCTTGGCGCATCGCCTCCGCAAAGGCGCGGACGGCCCCGTCGTATTCCGGGCCGCCGACCTCGTTGCCAATTTGCCAGTACCGCACGCCATACGGTTCGGCATGGCCGTTCCGGACACGGCGTTGTCCCCAAGGCGTGTCGGCTGCCCCATTGAAGTACTCGACCTGCGCCGCGGCGTCAGCCGGTTTCCGGCCCGTCCATCGCACGCAGATCAGCGGTTCGGCGTCAACCTCGCGACAGAACTGCACGAACTCCTCGACGCCCACGAAGTTCTCCTCGATGCCGCCCCAATAGGTCTGGACAAACGGCGCGCGCTCATCCGACGGCCCGAGACACTGATCCCATTCGTAGGTTTCGATGGCTGAACCGCCAAATCGAATCACTCCCGGACGCAGTCGTCGGACCGCCTCGACCACGTCGACCCGCCACAAGCCCAGGACCGCGTCCTCACCGATCAGGCTGACGCGGTCGAGCCAGACCGTGCCGGGCCCTTCGGCATCGAGGGTGAGCGTCGCGTTGTCGAGCGATTGCGTAGCCCGGAGCGTGGCGGAGGCCGCTTGCCAGGATGAAGTCGCTTCGCCGACCAGGACCGGCTCGGACACAAGGCCGCCACCACCGTGGAGCACAGCTCGAACCTTCACGGGCTCAGAACTTCGGTGGTGCAGGCGCAGACGATAGGACAGACCCGCTTTCACGCAATAACCGTCCTGCGAAATGCCGGCGCGGGCGCCGGGTTGGGTCAACTCGATGCGCAGGCTGCGCCGCCCGTTGTATGCGTTGTTTGTGTCCAGTGTGTACCGAGCGCAATGCACCGCCCCGTCCGGGTACCACGGGCGGTGCGGACGATCGGTCTCCCTCCTGAAAGCGACTTTCCAGGGAGGATCCTCCTCGAAGCTGGTGTTGGCGACCTGCTGGGCGAGCATGCTCGGGATCAAATTGCAGAGCGGCTCGATGAACTGACCGCCCTGTTTCGCATCGATGGGAACGCGGCTGAGCCGCTCGTTGACGATGCGGACCGTCTCCCGTCCGGTAGTGGCGGTGGATTCCAGGAGCGGATCGGACCCCGCGCCGGCCAAAGCCGGGCGACTATCGGCGGCATCACGCCCGGCAGAACCCATGACGGGGGCATCCAAGGCACCGCAGGCAACGAGAAGGGTTACGGAGACCAAACAAGGCTTTATGCGCTCTGGCATCCAGGCGAGACGTACACTCATCGACCCTTCATCCCAATCCCAAGCCGGCTTGTCAAATTGTTTGCTGTGCACCGGTTGGCACAGTTCGGTCATCTTCTCGCTTGCAGCAATATGGCTTAGGGTCTGGTCGGCTGGATACCCTACACAGACCTCGCACCCCGGCCCTCTCCCATCCGACCTGCCTGCCGAAGCCTGGGCGCAGGCAGGTGGGAGAGGGTGCCCGGAGGGCGGGTGAGGGTGACGGTGTAGTGCATCTCGATGATTCCTCAGTAATCCTTGAAAACTTGCCGGGATAGGCACGAGCAGGCTAGTCTTCGCTTTCATGAGCACAACAAGCCTGTCTCGTGTTGAATCCAGGCAACGGACGTTGCGGTCGGTTCGGCTGGCTCTGAGCGCGCTGCTGGGCATCGGCCTGAACCTCGTCTCCAACAAGGCCGCAGATGTTGAGAAAGAGTCGGTCATCCGTCATGGCAACGATTCGGCGGCGCCGGGGGTGTTCGCTCGACCGGCGCCCGGGCCGGCTCGTGGTTATCGAACGCTGATGGGAGAAGGAGACTCCCGATTGCCGGTGGTGCTGGTGCGGGGTACGCCTTATGAAATGGGCCGGCAATTGGGGGAATTGATGGCGGAGCCGATTCGCGCGTTTGTGCCGGCGGCGGTGGCAGGCATCCTGGCGGAGATGAAGATTCCGGAGGAGACAGCTCGGGAGGTATGGGCGCGGACCGCGGCGTATGCGGACGACCGGGTAGAACAGGAGTTGGCCGGCTTGGCGGACGGCTGCGGTTTGCCTCTGGGGCTGTTGCAAGCGATGCACGCGGTGCCGCTGCTGATGCCGTATTCGTGCAGCAGCATCGCGGCCTGGGGCGCCGCCACCGAAGACGGCCATCTCTACCAGACGCGAAACCTGGACTGGAGTCTCGAGGTCAAGGCCCACGAAGTCCCGGTCATCGTGATCTACGTGCCAGACCAGGGCATCCCGCACGTGGTCCCGAGCTTCGCCGGCATGATCGGCGCACATACGGGAATGAACCTGGCCGGCATTGTGCTTTCCGAGATGGGCGATGCCTCCCGCAAGGAGATGCCCTACGCCGTAGACGCGCCGCATTTCACATTGCTCTTTCGCGAGATGCTCTATGACGCCGACTCACTGAGCCGCGCGCTCTCGATCTTCCAATCCCGGCCGATGACCAAGCGCTATCACTATGTGTTTGGGGACGGACGGAGCGAGCGGCGGGCAGTGAAGGTCCTGGCCCACGCTCCCGAGCCGCCGGAGCGGCGGCTGCAAATCTGGAGCGATAACGATCCGAAAGACGAGTTTGCGCCGAACATCCTGCGTTGCGTGGTTTATAACGACGAAGGCCGCGGAGCGTTTCCGACGTTGAAGCGGGAATACGGCAAACTGAACGGCGAGAAGTTGGTCCAACTGGCCAACCTAATCCCGATCAAAGGCGGCAACGTAGTGAACGTCGTGTACGATGCCACCGCCCTGCGCCTCTGGGTGTCGTACGCCCGGGGCAACCAGGAGGCCTACCAGCGTCCGTACACCTTCATCGACTTGCTGAAGCTCGACACCGACGGAGACGGTCGCCCAGACCTGAGACCGTGACATCGATCGCGGTGCAGCCAGGACCACGGCATCGAGACCAATGAAGTGCCTCGAGCCAGTCGAGGCGGAATGGGTTCCGACGACCTCCGCCCGCAGATGGAACTTCCCGTCGAATCCAGGTCCTTCCAGCCCAGATCATCGGCGACGATGTGGACGAGACTCGGCTTTTGACCAGCGGCGAGTGCGGTTTGATTCGTGCAAACCAGCGCCGCGGCGGTGGCCGGCAGACACACGTTGAAGAAGAGTCGCTTTGTTTTCATTGGCTGTTGGTTTCCTGCCCGCAGCAGTGCGGAAATCTTGTCTCAAATGCAAGACCGTCACCGATTGCAGTGCAAAAGACACCACACAACGGGATGCCGCTTCACCCCGCCTCTCATCTCCCATCTCCCATCTCCGATCTCCGATCTCCGATCCCCCATCTCCCATCTCCGATCTCCCATCTCCGATCTCCCATCTCCTTAAGCCGCCCACCGACGCACCGGCCCACCGACGCACCGACGCACCGGCCCACCGACGCACCGACGCACCGACGCACCGTCATTTCTCCGTGACGTGCCCCGCATCGATCGCGCATGATGCGCGCCATGTGCTCGAGTGCGTCGATACTGAAACGTCCGCGTCACGACGGTCCGTCGCGCCGGGTCCGGCGGATCGCGCACTACGCCCTGGCATTTGGGCTGGCGCTTGCCCTGGGCGCTCTGCCCGCTGTCGGAGACGACTGGCCCATGTGGGGCCGGACCGTTCACCGCAACATGTACTCGCCCGCCCGGGGCCTGCCGGACAGCTTCGACGCCGGCACGTTCAAGTCGGGGACCGACGATGTCGACATGGCCACCACGCGCAACGTGAAGTGGGTGGCCAAGCTCGGCACCCAGAGTTATGGCAACGTCGTCGTGGCCCAAGGCAAGGTCCTGATCGGCACCAACAACGATTTCCCGCGCGACCCTCAGCACGAGGGCGACCGCAGTATCCTGCTCTGTCTCGACGAGAAGACCGGCGCGTTCCTCTGGCAACTGGTTGTGCCCAAACTCAAGTCGGGCCAGGCCAACGACTGGGAGAACCTCGGGATTCTCTCGTCCCCCGTCGTCGAAAGCAATCGGGTCTACCTGGTGACAAGCCGTTGCGAGCTCATCTGCCTCGATATCAACGGCCAGGCCGACGGCAACGACGGCCCGTTCACCAGCGAAGCCGACTATGTCGTCCGCGACACCAAGGCTCCCCCCGCCCGGATCGGACCGAACGACGCCGACATCATCTGGGTCTACAACATGCTCGATGAATTGGGCGTTTTCCCCCGCAACGCGTCCAACAGCTCGCCCCTCATCGTCGGAGACCTGGTCTTCGTCTGCACATCCAACGGAACGGACTGGACCAATTCAAACGTCCCGTCCCCGTTCGCCCCCAGCTTTATCGCCCTCCACAAGGGAACCGGGACGCTGGCCGGTGAGGACGATGCCGGGATCGGACCCCGCATCTTCCACGGCCAGTGGACATCCGTCGCCAGCGGCAGGGTGAACGGACGCGACCAAGTCTTCTGCGGGGGCGGGGATGGCGTGCTCTACGCCCTCGAGGCCATTCCTGTGAAACAGGGCGAGACCGCTATGCTCAGGAAAATCTGGTGGTACGACTGCAACCCGCCCGAGTACAAGACACGACCCGACGGCAAACCGATCAAGTATCCCGCAGCCGACGGGCCGAGCGAGATCAACGCCACCCCCGTGTTCTACAAAGACCGAGTGTACGTCGCCATCGGCCAGGACCCCGAGCACGGCGAAGGCGTCGGGCGTTTGGTCTGCATCGATGCCGGCAAGACAGGCGACGTGACCAAAACGGCGACCGTCTGGGACGCGCGCGCCATCTATCGCAGCCTGTCGACCGTGTCGATCGATCCGGAGACCGGCCTCCTGTTTGTCGGCGATTTCTCGGGGTTCATCTACTGCATGGACGCCGAGACTGGCAAAGCGCACTGGACACACGACATGAAGGCCCACATGTGGGGATCGACTCTGGTGGCGGACGGCAAGGTGTATGCCGGTGACGAGGATGGCGACGTCGTGGTCCTGGCCGCGACGAACGAGAAGAAGGTGTTGAGCGAGACGAATCTGAACACACCCGTGTACGCGACCCCCATCGTCGCCAATGGCGTTCTGTATATGGCCAGCAGCACACACCTGTACGCCATCCAGGACACCAGTGTCCGTTGATTCTTAGGGTCCCCTGACCCGGCGTCTGCTTCGACATATGGTTTAAGGGCTCCTCTGTGTTCTCTGCGTCTCTGTGGTGAATCCCGTCGATGACTGTCACCGTCCCGAATTGAACCACAGAGACACAGAGGTCGCAGAGAGGAAAGCATGGGTGATGATGGTTAAACCGTCCCGTAGCCGTCCCGTAGCCGCGGACGGGAGTCCGCGCTGATTTGCTCCGCGAAGAATACTGATCGGCGCCGTCTGACGACGGCGGCTACGGGGAGCGGAGTAGCCGCGGACATGAGTCCGCGCTGATTTGCTCCGGCAAATACAGACGTCAGCGCCGTCTGACGACGGCGGCTACGGAGGGCGGAGTAGCCGCGGACGGGAGTCCGCGCTGATTTGCTCCGCGAAGAATACTGATCAGCGCCGTCTCACGACGGCGACTACGGGGAGCGGAGTAGCCGCGGACATGAGTCCGCGCTGATTTGCTCCGGCAAATATAGACGTCAGCGCCGTCTGACGACGGCGGCTACGGGGAGCGGAGTAGCCGCGGACATGAGTCCGCGCTGATTTGCTCCGGCAAATACAGACGTCAGCGCCGTCTCACGACGGCGGCTACGGGGAGCGGAGTAGCCGCGGACATGAGTCCGCGCTGACTTGCTCCGCGAAGAATACTGATCAGCGCCGTCTCACGACGGCGGCACGACGGCGGCTACGGGAAGCGGAGTAGCCGCGGACGGGAGTCCGCGCTGATTTGCTCCGCGAAGAATACTGATCAGCGCCGTCTGACGACGGCGGCTACGGGGAGCGGAGTAGCCGCGGACGTGAGTCCGCGCTGATTTGCTCCGCGAAGAATACTGATCAGCGCCGTCTCACGACGGCGGCTACGGGGGGCGGAGTAGCCGCGGACGGGAGTCCGCGCTGATTTGCTCCGCGAAGAATACTGATCAGCGCCGTCTGACGACGGCGGCTACGGGGAGCGGAGTAGCCGCGGACGTGAGTCCGCGCTGACTTGCTCCGGCAAATACAGACGTCAGCGCCGTCTGACGACGGCGGCTACGGGAAGCGGAGTAGCCGCGGACGGGAGTCCGCGCTGACTTGCTTCGGCAAATACAGACGTCAGCGCCGTCTGACGACGGCGGCTACGGAGGCGAGGTTACTCGCCGGCGGACATAACACCGACAACAACCAGATGCACCAACATGCGACTGCCCCAAATGTCCATCGCGCGTTGCGATTCTGGACTTGCGGGCGCTGCATCTCTGGGCGATAGAAGAACCGTGACGTTGCGGCCATTTCGAATGCAACCGGCAGACCGACGCGCGCCATCGCGGCACTCGATGCCGTAGTCAAGTCGGGTTTCTAATCATGGACGTTCCACCTAAAACCATCGAGGTCGAGGTCGTGGACAACGACGCCGGCCCGCAAAGCGGGAAGGAGGCATCGACAGGGTCTGTTGGCGGCCCGCCCATCCACCCGCTGTCGGCCCTGCTCCTGCTTGTCTTCGATAACCTGTGGACCGTTCCCGAGTTCATTGTCATGAACTGGACAGTGACTCTCCCGTTGAGCTTCATCAGCGTCTTCGTGCCCACATTTGCCATCCAAAAGACGCTCAAGAAAGACAGGTTCGGACGCGCCCTTGCGTACGCGTTGTTGCTGGGTGTCCTGGCCGCGGTGCCGACGTCCCTGACAGGCACGCCGATCGGCCTGGCGATTTTGGCCTGGACAGGCATCAGCAAGCTCATGGGCAGGCCCCTGAAAACGTAACTGGCCCGCCAAAGGGCGGGCCAGCACGCGTAACCGTTGAATTTACCTACCGACTACTCGATTCAAAACCTGTTGGACTTCGGGCGGATCATATCACAACCGATCTCCCTGCCTAGTGTGCTTCTGAATGCACACCCAGTTAATAGTTGATAGCAGAGGCGGAATGGCAATCGATGACGTGTCGTGCAACCGAGAGGCGCGGATTAGGAATCTGCGGACTCTCTTCGCTGCTCCACCGACGCACCGACGCACCGGCTACCGACGCACCGCCTTCCCCCCCATCTCCGATCTCCTATCTCCCATCTCCGATTTTCCCTTGAACTCGGGCATCGTGGCTTCGCCGGCAGCGTTGATGCCCGTCCGGCGCAGGACCTGGCCGACCGTCAGCGCCAAAATGCGCAAGTCAAGCCAGAGCGACTGATGATCGACATACCAAACATCGAGCTTGAACTTCTCCTCCCACGACAATGCGTTGCGGCCTCGGACCTGCGCCCAGCCCGTGATGCCGGGCCGGACCGCGTGTCGGCGCAACTGCTCGGGGGTGTAGCGGTCGAGGTATTGGACGAGCAACGGACGCGGCCCCACCAGGCTCATATCGCCTTTGAGCACATTGAACACTTCAGGCAGTTCGTCCAGGGAAGTGGACCTGAGCCACCGCCCGAACCCTGTCAACCGCTGGACGTCAGGGAGCAGATTCCCCAGCGCATCCCGTGCATGGGTCATGGTCCGAAATTTCCAGAGATCGAAGACACGTCCGCCGAGGCCCGGACGGGGCTGTCGGAACAGGATGGGACGGCCGAGGGCAGCCCAGACACAGAGGGCCAGAAGGAGCAGGATCGGGAGCCAGATCGGCGCGGTCAACAGAACGAAGGCCAGGTCAAACAACCGCTTCATTGACAGGTGCGTCGGTGCGCCGGTGGGCGGTGCGTCGGTAGCCAGTGCGTCGGTGCGTCAGTGCGTCGGTACATCAGTGGGCGAACGAACCACCGCCTCTGCTCGTAATCGCACTCATGCTCGTAATCGTAATCTCGACCCAAACACCATTCACAGCGACAGGAATCGGGAGAAGAGATGACGATTACGATTACGATTAGGATTAGGAGCCAAAGAAATGACCATGACAAGGCCTGTCGTTGCCCTTCTCTGCGTGCTCTGTGTCTCTGTGGTTCAATTCCGGACGATGACTGTCATCGAGGGGAATTCACCACAGAGACGCAGAGAACACAGAGAAGATCGATTGAAATCGAGCCGATTCCGGCCAATCTGTTCCAAGCCAGACTCGCCGCTCGATCATATGTTACTGCTCGGCATTGAAGAGCCTTTCTCTGCGTGCTCTGTGTCTCTGTGGTTCAATCCGGAACGGTGACAGTCATCGAGGGGAATTCACCACAGAGACGCAGAGAACACAGAGAGGATCGATTGAAATCGAGCCGATTCCGGCCAATCTGTTCCACGCCACAGTCGCCGCTTGATCGCATGTTACTGCTCGGCATTGAAGAGCCTTTCTCTGCGTGCTCTGTGTCTCTGTGGTTCAATCCGGAACGGTGACAGTCATCGAGGGGAATTCACCACAGAGACGCAGAGAACACAGAGAAGACCGATTGAAATCGAGCCGATTCCGGCCAATCTGTTCCAAACCACACTCGCCGCTTGATCGCATGTTACTGCTCGGCATTGAAAAGCCCTTCTCTGCGTGCCCTGTGTCTCTGTGGTTCGATCCGGAACGGTGACAGTCATCGAAGGTCGATCTGTCGCACCGACGCACCGACGCACCGACGCACTGGCTACCGACTCAATCATCGTCCGTCTGCGCCCGCGCGGCTGCCGCGGTTTGCACCGCCTTCTCCGCCCGACCGATTATCCACGACAACAGAATCACCCCGGCAGCCGTAAACGCGAGCACAGACCACCCGGCTGCGTCGTGGACCCTTTCGATCGCATCCATGCCACGCCAATGGGCCATGAGGCTCAAGTAGAGCGAACGCCCGATATTGCCGACAATCGCAAGGATGACGCCGGCGCCGAACAGGACCAGGCGCAGACTGTTCCGCTTGAGGGACACGTACCCGATGAAGATCGCCGCCATAATCGTCGATTGCAGGCTCCGAACCCCGCTGCATGCCTCGTCGATTCCGACCGTCCCGTTCGGCAGATGAATGAGACTGCCGATCTGTTGAGCGGGGATGCCGATGAGATTGAGCAACTCGACATTGAATCGGGCCACCAGGCTCTGCAATCCGCCCACAACGGGTCCCTGGACCGCGCTCGGCATCGGCATCGCAATCAGGATGAAGACGAACGCCATCCCGAAATCCCGGATGCCCGGCCATCCGAACACAATACCGAGATTGGCGACGATGACCAGCATAAGACCGAGAGCCAAGCCGACGGTGCTCGCGGCGTTTGCGCCCAGGAACGCCTGATAGATCTGGACAACGAAGAGCATACCCAGACCCGCCAACCCGATCGGAACAGCCCACACGCGCGGTTTCCAGTCCGCCTCGGGCCGCGTCTGCCACGCTTCCCAGAACAGGTAACCGCAGAGCAGGACGACGATCCATCCGAACTGGAGATCGGGATTGTGCCGCCAGAACCATTGTGCGCGCGAGATCAGCCACGCCATCGCCAGGAAAGCCGGGGCAAGGAGCAGAAGCGGTTGAGGACGAGGCATGGGCGGCGGAGATCGGAGTTGGGAGATCGGAGATCGGGGGCGGTGCGTCGGTGGGCGGTGCGTCGGTGGGCGGTGCGTCGGTGGGCGGTGCGTCGGTGGGCGGTGCGTCAGTGGGCGGTGCGTCAGTGCGTCGGTACGTCAGTGCGTCGGTACGTCAGTGGGCGAACGAACCACCGCCTCTGGGCGTAATCGTACTCATGCTCGTAATCCTAATCTCGTCCCAGACACCATTCACAGTGACAGGAATCAGGAGAAGAGATGACGATTAGGATTACGATTAGGAGCGCAGGAAATGACCATCACAGGCCTGTCGTTGCCCTTCTCTGCGTGCTCTGTGTCTCTGTGGTTCAAATCCGGACGATGACTGTCATCGCGGGGGGAATCCACCACAGAGACGCAGAGAACACAGAGAAGACCAATCGTCTTTCATCCGTAGCTCGGGCGGGCTTATCCATGCCATCCGTGTTTCATCTGTGGCTCTTTGGATGCGGTGTCCTTGGCGTGCTCTGTGTCTCTGTGGTTCAATTGGTTTCTTCACCTGCCCGCGAGCCAGTCTTCGAGCTCGGTCTGGTAATCCACCGGCTCGAGCCAGCCTTCGAAAAACGATTGCAGCAAGCGGTCCGCCGACTCGAAATCGGAGCCGGCCACACTGGTCGAAACCCGGATGAACTGTTTTGGCCCCAGGATCTGGCGTCGGGCCAGGAAGGCATCCCAGATCCGCTGCCAAAAGACCTTGTCCACCGCGCGCATGCCAAAGCCCGCCGTCCCGCTTTCCTGAGCGGCCTTGTCCAACGCGTACTTCACGCCCACGGACAGGTTGTGATCGAGTCGATACGGCAACGGCTGTCCGCCCACGAGGCCGCCGAAATAGACCAACTCGCGTTTGTCACCCCCAACAAACAGCCTCCGCTCGAACACGATCGGGACGCCATGCAAGGCGAGGCTCACGCTGTCCGGTGCAATCGGTTCGAGTCCCCAACCGCCCTGGGTCCAGCAGCGGTCCGGCGTGTGGGTGAACAGGCCGATGTCGTGCGACTTCGACGAGTACCGTTTGGCCGAAAAGACGCGCACTGCGCGCCCGTGCGCTTCGTCCGCAAACTCGGCGCTCACGGTGCGATCGGCCACAAGGATCCGCTCAGCCGATTCGGCGACTGGGACCTTCTTGTATGTCCAGCCGACGACGTTCGTCCGCTCGCTCAGCCAGACGGGCTTAAGCTGGGTGTCCGATCGGGTGTACCAGACGGACGGAAACGCCCAGAGCACGACGAGCGCCACGACCAGAAAGGCCGTGATGGAATAGTGTCGTTTGCGCATGGTTTAATTCGGGACGATAACTGTGATCGGATGGGATTCACCACAGAGACGCAGAGAACACAGAGAAGACCTCAATCAACAGAAGGACGCAAAGACACGCAAAGGACTGGACTTCGTGTTCCCCCCCGCTCTTCTTTGTATCTCTGTGGTTCAATTCGGGACGATCACAGCCATCAATTGGTGTCGTGGTGCGATCAAAACCGGACGGGTCTGTGCGATCAAAACCGGAATAGTTGCTGGGCCCCCTTGTCAGAGCCGGTCCAATTGGTAATCTGTTCAGTTGCTTCAGCGGAGGATAGGGCTCTGCGGGGACGCAACCTGAGCGCCGCCTGAAGCCTGATAGACGGCAGGTCGGGCGGTCCTCAAGGCCGCCCGGCTAGCCCCTGCCGGCATCAGTTTCCAAAGCGAAAAATCCATGTCTCTGCTACCCTTGGCCTCTATGAAAAACAACAATTGATCCACCGTCTTCCCGCTCCGTTCATTCGTCACATTCTGGCCAACCATCGTGCCGAACAGCTCTCCGCCGGTGCCGCGGCCACCGAATTGGGCCTGTCCTACAGCCGCTTCTACGAACTCTACGGAGACTACCTCCGCGCCTGTGCCCAAGGATCCGCCGACACTTGGTGTCCCGGTCCCTCTGGTGGCGACCATTACTCGGAGTGGCCCCAGGAAGTCATGACCCTGCTCACCAAGCTGCTCTCCTCCAAGCCCCCCTCTTCCTACAGCGCCGCCGCCAGTGAACTCCATCGCCGCCTCAACTTTCTCACCGACCGCGCCAGCGTCCGGCGCTGGGCACTCCAAAACCAACTCGCCCCGGACACCCGCTATAAACGGGCTCCCAAACCCGTCAAACGCTGGCAAGCTCGCGACCTGGGCGCCCTGTGGCAATACGACGCCAGTCCGCACCCCTGGCTGCCCGGCTCCTCGGACAAGCAAGCTCTGCTCGACCTGCTCGACGATGCCACCCGCTACAATACCGGCGCTTGCCTCTATCCCTCCGAGACCCTCTTAGCTCACCTGGATTTCCTCCCCGGTGTCTTCCAAATCCACGGTCTGCCGCTGGCCCTCTACGTGGATTATCATTCCCTGTTCTACACCCACAACCCCGAGGCCTTTACCCAACTGGGTGCCGCCCTCCACTTCTACGGCGTCGCCCTCCGTTACGCGCCCACCCCCAAGGCAAAAGGAAAGGTCGAACGTCGCCACGACTACTGGCAGAAACGCCTCCCCGCTCTCCTGGCCGCCGATCAGATCGTCGAATTGTGTGGGGCCAACCGCCTGCTCGCACAACTGGTGCCCCATGCCAACCAGCATGAAATCCACCGTGAACTCGGGATGACCCCCCAGGCCGCTCGCGACCAAGCCCTCGCCGAACACCGTTCCGTTCTGCGCCCCGTTCCCGCTTGCCCTTGGTGGCCCTATGTCTGGAGTCAACAAACCCGAGTCCGTGTCGGCGACGACGGCAAAGTCCCCGTCGGTCACCAGCGCCTGGCCATCGCCGCTCCGCCTCGCACCACGGTCATCCGTTGCCTGCGACCCGACGGCGACATCTTCTACCTGCGTTACGCCCCCGATCCCAACGCCCAACCCATCGTTCTCCTCCACTGCCCGGTCTTCTGAACCAGAGTCCGGTTTTGATCGCACACAGAATTTCCGGTTTTGATCGCACACAGAATTCCGGTTTTGAAAATCACACGACACACAGCCATCAATTGGTTGATGGTCGATAGTTGATGGTTGATGGTTAGAAGTTGGACGTTGAGCGTTGAGCGTTGAGCGTTGCCCCCGTGCTCCCTGCTCCCTGCTCCCTGCTCCCTGCTCCACCGACGCACCGCCCCCCCATCTCCGAACTCCGATCTCCCATCTCCGATCTTCGATCTCCCATCTCCGATCTCCGATCTCACACTAGATACGGCTGATACTCGGGCACGAGTTGTTTGATGCGCTGTTTGAGCTGGTTGCGTTCGGTATTGTCGAGCTGCCGTTCGAGCGCCGCGAACTCGGCCTGGACCTCGTCGAGCGCCCGCGGCTGACTCACAAACCGCATCACCTTCGGGTGGGTCGTCGTTTGGTGGTTCTCGGTGCGATGCGACAGTTCCTCGAACAGTTTCTCGCCCGGACGCAGCCCGGTGAACCGAATCTCGATGTCCTCGTCCGGTTCGAGCCCGTTGAGCTCGATCAACTGACGCGCCAGATCGACGATCTTGACCGGCTGCCCCATATCGAGCACGAAGATCTCGCCGCCTTCGCCCATGAACGCCGACTGCAGCACCAGGCCCACCGCCTCGGGGATAGTCATGAAATAGCGCTTCACCTCGGGATGGGTCACCGTCACCGGACCGCCCGCGGCGATCTGTTTGGTGAACACGGGGATGACACTCCCCGAGGACCCGAGCACGTTGCCGAACCGAACCGCCATGAACTTCGTGCCATTGGACGCGCTGGCCGAGAGGGCCTGGAGATAGATCTCGGCCAGGCGTTTCGACGCCCCCATGACACTGGTCGGGTTAATAGCCTTGTCGGTCGAGATCAGGACAAAGCGATCCACGCCGTATTCGCGCGCCAAACTCGAGAGGCGGGCGGTGCCGATCGAGTTGTTCTTGAGGGCCTCGCCCGGCTGGCTTTCCATCATCGGCACGTGCTTGTGGGCGGCGGCGTGAAAGATGAGCTCCGGCTTAAACCTCGAAAAGATGAATCGCATCCGGGCTTCATCGAGAATATCGGCAACAACGGGCACGACCTGGCCGCCGTAACCCTGTCCGAGCAACTCCTGCTCGATCGGAAACAACTGGACCTCCGACTGATCGAGCATGAGCAGGGCGCGCGGATCCCGCTCGACGATCTGGCGGCAGAGCTCGCTGCCGATGCTCCCGCCCGCGCCTGTCACCATCACCGCGCGCCCCTCGATCTGCTGCTGGATCGACGCCGAGTCGAGCTTGACCGGCTCGCGATTCAACAGGTCTTGAATCTCGACCGGACGCAACTGGCTGACGCGCACCTTGCCGGTGGCGAGTTGCTCGTACGAAGGGACGGTCTCGAACTTGAGATGGACGCTTTGCAGCAAACGAACAATCTCGCGGATCCGGTCCGCGCTGGCCGTGGGCAGCGCAATAATCACCTCGTCCAGATCCATCCGGAAATCCGGACTCCGCAATCGCTCCGGCTGGCCGCGGACCGGGATGCCATGGACCTGCGAATTCCACTTGTGCGAGTCGTCGTCGAAAAAGGCCACCGGGACCAGACCGAGTCCGCGCCGCGAGAGCAAATCCTTGGCCAGGGATGCGCCGACGTCCCCTGCCCCGATGATGCCGACCCGCTTGGCGGTCAGTACGCGCGGTCCGCCCCGCCCGCGCAACCTCTCGCGAATCACCCGGAAACCGGTCCGGATGCCGACAATCGCCGCAAACGACAACACGTAGTCGATCAGAATGACTCCACGAGGAAGTGTCGATCCGACAATCCCAGTCACGCTGGCCAGAAAGAGCAGCAGGGACACCGCGGTCATCGCGTAAAAGATCCGCCACAGATCCGGCAGCCCGAAGAAACTCAGCAAGCCCGTGAATTGGCCAAAGATCACCAGCGCGAGCAGCTTGAGCGGAAGAGCCATCCACCAGCCGTGACCCAATTCGTCTTGGAAGGACTCCGGCACCTTGAAGTCGAATCGGAGCTGGAAAGCGAGCCAGTAAGCGGCTATCAACCCGGCGCTGTAGAGGAGAAACAGGATGACCCGCCTCTCAGCGAGCGAAAACCCGTTGCGTTGCTTGGGGACAGCCGACCCGGGATTCCCGCCCGTGGCGGGCGGTGGCGGAGGCGGGGGAGGAGACGTTACAGGTGATTTAACAGGGTCCATGAGAGTGGGGAGTTCGGAGATCGGAGTTCGGAGATCGGAGATCGGAGTTCGGAGATCGGAGTTCGGAGTTCGGAGATCGGAGTTCGGAGATCGGAGTTCGGAGTTCGGAGATCGGAGTTCGGAGATCGGAGTTCGGAGATCGGAGTTCGGAGATCGGAGTTCGGAGATCGGAGATCGGAGTTGGGGGGGGGCGGTGCGTCGGTGCGTCAGCGGGCCAGAACAAACCGCCGCCTCTGGTCGTAATCGTAATCTCGACCCAAACGCCATTCACAGTTTCAGGGAGTCAGGTGAAGGGATTACGATTACGATTACGTTTAAGAGCGAAAGAAATGATCATTACCGGTCTATCGTATGCCCTGCCGCTTGCGTTCTCTGTACTGCCGTGCCCCGGAATCTGCCGAGCCGGCGACGGATTTCGGAGGGCCGATCCCACGCCCGCAGAAGGGGCCCTGTTGGGGAGCCGTGCCAGTCTTGGATCAGGGACGCTCGGAGATCGTCCCTCCGACCTTCGGTTGCGGCCCAGCCGGATTGCCTCTCTGTGGTTCAATTCGGGCCGGTGACTGTCATCGAGGGGGATTCACCACAGAGACGCAGAGAACACAGAGAAGACCGGTCGTAATCCAGCCGATCACGGGCAACCTGTTGCACGCCAAACTCGCCGGTTCATCGGGCACTCCCACATGGCATTGCAGAGCTCTTCTCTGCGTGCTCTGTGTCACTGTGGTTCAATTCGGGACGGCGACAGTCATCGAAGGGGGAATTCACCACAGAGACGCAGAGAACACAGAGAAGACCTTAATCTACAGAAGGTCGCCAAGACACGCAAAGGACCAGGTTGCGACTCTACCGTTCTTTGCGTTCCTTTGCGATCTTCTGTGTAACCCTCATCGCCCATGCTTTGCTCTGTGACCTCTGTGTCTCTGTGGTTCAATTCGGGACGGTGACAGTCATGGAATGGTTGATGGTTGATCGATCCGCACATCCGTCGGCCACACCGTAGCTCCGATCTCCCATCTCCAGACTCCCATCTCCAATCCTGCCACGCCCCCCCAACGTCGATTTCCGCTCCTGTCAGCGCCGTCTAACAACGGCGACTACGAGTCCCCCCCATCTCCGATCTCCCATCTCCGAACTCCCATCTCCGAATTCACCCAATGCACCGTGCCGGCACTCCCGACGCCAAAGTGCCGGATGGAATATCGCGTCCGGCAAATGAACAGGCCGACAGGCGCGCGCCTGCCCCCACGCGCTTGCCGGGGGCAACGACCGCATTCGATCCGAGAAAGGCGGCGCGGCCGACATGGCAGAAGCCCGAGATACGCACGCCCGGACACAACTGCGCGAGATCCTCGACAACGGCATCGTGTCCGATCGAAGTCCCCACGTTGACCACGACATGACAACCCAGGCGCACTCGAGGGCCGACGAACGTCCACGCCGCGACGTAGCATCCCGCGCCGACCGTGGCCGTGCCGCTCACAACCGCCGTTGGATGAACGACCGCCCGCACGGTCCGACCGGCGGCGGCCAGTTCTGCCGCAAGACGTTCCCGGACGGCGTTGTCGCCGATCCCGATCACGCAGGCGGCGCCGGGGCGATCGCCGTCGAGGTAATCCTGGATCGTCCCAGCATACTTGAGTCCCTGGAGAACCCTGCCCTTCAACCGCCTGTCATCGTCATAAAGGGCGCGGCAGACAAGGCCGCCGTCGCGCTCGAACGCACGGACAGCGTCAGCCACCTCGCTGGCGAGGCCGCCGCCACCTAGAATGACGATTTCGTCCATGAATTCTGCTTTTACACAACGCCGCAAGTCCCGCCGCGTGAGGGCACGCGGCCTACAACATCGGTGTCCGTTGATTTGTAGGCCGGGTCCCCCGACCCGGCGTCTGTACCGGGGGAGTTCGGGGGGCCAGCACGTCGGTGCGTCGGTACGTCGGTGCGTCGGTACGTCGGTGCGTCAGTACGCCGGTACATCAGTGGGCCGTGTAGCCTCCATCCACCGGCAGGACAACCCCGGTCATCCATTTCGCCTCCGGCGACAACAGGAATCGAACTGCATGCGCGACATCGTCCGGTTGGCCGAACCCGAGCGGATGCCGGCGCTCGATGGCCTGAACCTGCTCGGTGGTCAGGGCCGAGAACATCTGCGAAACAAGAGGCGACATGACCACGCCCGGGGCAACCGCATTGACCCGGATCTTTCGGGCGGCCCATTCGACGGCCAGCGATCGCGCCAGGCTCGAGACGGCGCCTTTCGTGGCCGAGTAAGCGCTCATGCCCGCCGCGCCCACCAACCCCATCGTGCTCGACATCAGGACAACCGCAGGATGTTCTCCCTTCAACAAGACGGGGAACGCGTGTTTGAGCAGCACAATCACCGACTCGATATTGACCATCGCGAGTTCGCGCACCCGCGCAGTGTCGATGAGATGCGCCGGGGCGAGGCATCCGATGCCGAAGGCGCAAACCAGTCCATCGAGGCCGTTCCAAGTGTGACTGACCTCAGCCATGAGCGAGCGCAGGGCATCGGGTTCGAGCACATCGATCCGGGCAAGCCGGGCATCGGGGAACCGGGCGGCCAGCGCATCGCCCTTGGACGGGGTGCGATAGGTCAGCCAGAGCGCGTCGCCATCCCGCGCCAACCGCTCCGCGCAGGCCTGTCCGAGCACCGAACTAGCCCCGACGATCAGGATCCGCCGCTTCATTGGCCGCATCGAGTTTCTGCCCGACCAGCGCCACGATATCGCCAACCCGTTTGCAGCCCTGGAGCGTGCCGGGCGGCAACTGGTACTTCAGCGTCTCGTCCAACATTGCGACCAGCGCCACCTGGCCCATCGAGTCCCAACCGCTCAGACTCTCGAGCGGCGTGTCGCGCGCGATCGGCTGATCGGCCATCAGCACCTCAGCCAGCCGTTGCAGGAATTGCGTCTCGGTCATAGCACCCTTTCCATTCACCCCTTCCACTCGAGAAGGCAGCCGGCCCATGACAACCCGACGCCGAACCCGGCCAGCAGGATCCGCATGCCCGGCCTGATCTTCCCATCCGCCAACGCGCTCTCGATGGCGATCGGGATCGAGCACGAGACGGTATTGCCGACGTATTCGAGTGACAAGGCGAACTTGTCCGCAGGGATGTCCAACCGCCGGCGCAAATGCTCGATCATGAAGGCATTGGCCTGGTGAAAGACGAAGTAGTCCACATCCCGCAACTCGATCCTGCCGCGATCGAGGATCTGATCGATCAGGGGCGGAACGACGCGGACAGTGAAGTTGAACACCTCAGGTCCGTTCATTGCGAGTGGCCGCGGCCCGGCGGGTTCGGCTCCGTCGGGTCTGCGCATGCCGCTGCCTGGAACGATCAGGAACTCGCCACCCGACCCGTCCGTGCCGAACACGAATGAATGCAGCCTGTTGGGCGACGCGCTGTCGAGCAGGGTGGCGCTGCCCGCGTCGCCGAAGATGGTCCGTGTTCCCTTGTCTTTGGGGTTCAAAAACTTGCTGTATGTTTCCCCGGTCAGGAGCAGGACGGCATCGGCGTGCCCTGCCCGCAGCAGGCCATCGGACAGAGCCAGGCCGTAGATGTAACCCGAGCAGCCCAGGTTGAAATCGAGCGCGCCGCAACGCTGCGGCAGATCGAGCCGATTCTGCAACAGACAGGCAGTGGTCGGGAGCAGGTAATCGGGCGACTGCGTGCAGTGGAGGACAAAGCCGATCCGCGACCGGTCGCGGTCTTCGAGCAGGCGCTGGGCGGCGTGAAAGGCCAGGTCGCCCGCCGTTTCATCCGGACCGGCCAGGCGCCGCTCGCGGATGCCGGTTTTCTGGTAGATCTTCTCGCTCGGCCACTCGGGGAACAGCGCAGCGAGATCGTCGTTGGTCAGACGCGTTTCCGGGAGATGACAACGAACAGCGGTGATCATGGTGGCGAGTTTAACAGAAGAACGCAAAGAAGCGCAAAGGACTGGGCTTCATGTTTCCCCCCCGCTCTTTTCTGTGTTCTCTGTGTCTCTGTGGTTCAATTCGGGACGGTGACAGTCATCGACGGGATTCACCACAGAGGCGCAGAGCACGCAGAGGGAAAAGTGCCTCATGAATTGGGGCGGATCATGAAGGCCCGACTTCTGTCTCCGCTTCCCTTCATGCTCCATCCTGCTTCATGAGGGGATTGGGATGGAACCTGGCTGTCGACTCAGTCCGGGAAGAGCGGAATGAATCCGCCCATCCGTGTTTGATCAGCGCCGTCTCACGATGGCGGCTACGGGAGCCGCGCAGCCGTCCCGCCGCCGCGCATCCGCGTTAACCTAATGAGATCTCCGGCGCTGCTCCTGGGAGCAGCGCCGTCGTGGTTGTCTAAGTCCTTGGGCCGGAGTTTGTTGTGGCAGTCGGCCATGCTCAGGTCGGCGTCGGGGTCGCGGAGCGTGTGGAGTGCGGCGGTTTACCGCCGCTTTTCGAGGACCGTTCTCCGTGCATTCCCATACCATACCAAAGCGGTGCTGAAGCACACGCACTCTCCCGCAGCCGCGGGACTTCGCGCTACCGCACACGTTCGTGCCCGGGCAGCTTCCGTGCAAGGTCCGCATCTTAGCCGGCCTTAGCCCGCATTTCTCACCAACTTTTGATGTCATCTGACCGGTCACCGTCACATTTCACCTGAAATGCGGGCTAGTCAGAAACCCGCGCCCCAAACCGAATGACCCAATCTCGACCACACTGTGTCCGCGTGCCCACGTCACCCAAGCGGCTGGGGCGCGTCCCGGCGTTGCTGAACCGATGAGCCAATTCTCCTTGCTGGGCGCGGGTTTCACAGACCCGGAAATCTCACCCACGGACCGTCAGGAATGCCGCGACCGCCCCACTGGTGAGATTTCCGGGTTAGGTTGACGCGTACGCGCGTCTGCGCGAGAGGCCCTGTTGGGGAACCGCGCCAGTCTCGGATCGGGGCCTCGCGGAGCTCGGCCCTCCGACCTTTGGTTGCGGCTCTGCCGCGCTGTGTCTCTGTGGTTCAACTTGGAACGGTGACAGTCATCAATTCGCTGATGGTTCATGGTTGGAAGTTGAACGTTGAGCGTTGCCCCCACTTCCCCCTTGCCCCCCTGCTCCTTTGCTCCCTGCTGCACCGGCTACCCGCGCACCGGCTACTGACGCACCGGCCCGTAGTCCCAACCCGGATTCGTTCACAGTTTCACGAAGTCAGAAGTAGCGATTACGATGAAGTGTGCGATGAAGTGTGACCAGCTTCGGATCACTCCACCGACTACTGACGCACCGCTCCCTCACCCCTTTCCCCGCTCATGCGCCAACCGAATGCGCTCGATGACAAACTGCTGATCCTCTGCGCTCAACGAACTCGAGCTGGGCAGGCAGATCCCCCGGCGGTTCAGGTCCGCCGCCACCTCTCCCCCGACACATTCGCACCCGCGATACAGCGGCTGGGTGTGCATCGGTTTCCAGACCGGACGGGACTCGATATTCGCCGCATCGAGATAGCGGATCAGGTCCGACGACGACATCCCGAACTTTTCCTTGTCGATGAGGAAACAACTTAACCACCGGGTATGCAGGCTGCCTGTGGGAGGTTGATGGTCGATAGTTGATGGTTGATGATTGGAAGTTGAACGTTGAGCGTTGAACGTTGAGCGTTGAACGTCGCCCCCGCTTCCCTCTTGCCCCCCTGCTCCCTGCTCCTTCGACGCACCGCCGTCCCCATCTCCCATCTCCGATCTCCGCTCTCCGTCACCCCCAAGCCGGCTGGAAGCCGGCGCTCGGCCCACCGACGCACCGACGCACTGACGCACCGTCTCACCGCCCACCGACGCACCCGCCTTCGCTCTTCGAGCTACGGCGCGGCAAGCCGGCGCTCCGTCCCCCCGATCTCCCATCTCCCATCTCCGATCTCCGAACTCGGCCTCCGGCTGCGGTTCGATCCCCGGCATGTCAGCAAAGGCGTCGCAATAGCGCTCGAACACGGCCCGGCGCTGTTGGACCCGAAGATCGAGCACATCGAGTTGCCCGAGCACAATGCCGGCTAAGACATTGCTTAGCCGATAGTTGTATCCCAACTCGGAGTGGACATAGTTCTTGACTCCCGAAGGGTCGGCATCACGCGCCTGGGTGCTCCAGTAGCGGGCCTTGTCAACCCAGTCTTGGCGCGGCGATACCAGCATTCCACCACTGGTGCCGGTAATCATCTTGTTGCCGTTAAAAGAGAAAACACCGACATCGCCAAGCGTGCCGGGGTGCCGGCCTCTGTAACGCGCTCCCAAGGACTCCGCAGCGTCTTCGAGCAGCGGCAGTCCGTACTGCCGACAGATCCCCAGAATCGCATCGAGATCCGCGCTTTGACCAAACAGATGCACCACCGACACCGCCTTGGGCAATCGGTTGATCGCTGCGCGCCGCCCCAGGAACTGTTCGAGGAGGTTCGGATCCAGGTTCCATGTTTCTCGCTCGCTATCGAGGAAAATCGGTCTTGCCCCCTGGTAGCAGATCGGGTTGCAGCTCGCAGCAAATGTCAAAGTCGGTGTGATCACCTCGTCACCAGGGCCAATCCCGAGCAGCTTGTACCCGAGATGAATGCCCGCCGTACCCGTGCCCAAAGCGACGGCTGGCAGGCCAACCAACTTGGCGAAAGACGCTTCAAGTGATTCGAGATTCGGTCCGACTGTGGAAAGCCAGTTGTCTGCAAACGCCGCCTCGACCCAGGCTTGCTCTTGCGTCCCCATGTGGGGTATCGACAGATGGATACGATGATTCGATGAGCGCCCTTTTTCTGTTGAAGGGCTCCCGACTGTGTTTACCGCTCGACCTTGCGTCTGCATTTTTTTTAACGCCGATCTCTCGCTTGGGATCATGTCCTTGCAGTTTACCGCCTGGTCTGCCTTCAGGGCTGCGCAAAGAATGCTCCTCGCACCTTGCGAGGCCTCGCCATGAACAGCCGGCTGACGAAAACGCCACCGCCGCCCATGTCAATACAGTATCCGACTCACTGTCAGGGGGCTGGTTGCGGCAAGATCCGCGCTACATGGGCCGGATTGCCGTACGCCACGCCGCGGGGAGGAAGATCTCGAAGTACAACGGCACCCGCACCGATGACGCTCCATGCACCGATTGAAACACCAGGCAGCACCACCGCTCCCAAACCCAGCATGGCTCCTTCTCCCACGCAGACGGTGCCGCCCAATCGCACACCCGGGCACAAGTGGGCGTGGTCGCCCACTCTGCAATCGTGATCCACAGAGCTGGCCGTGTTCAAAACGCAATTCACGCCCACGCTCGCCTCAGGGTTGACCACCGCACCAGCACAAATCAATGTGCCGCTGCCAATGGTAGCCGTGCGCGAGACCACGGAGAATCGGTGGCACACCGTCCGCGGCTTTCCCCCCGCACGCAACAAACACTTGAACAATTCCGCCCTTGCTGCGTTATCCCCAACGGCCACGAGAAACTCGTAAGCTGGCGGCAGCCCCATGTCACCCGACCACGAGGGATGGATGACCTTAAGCCCCTCAAACTCAACGATTCGCAGGTTGTCATCGGCGACGAGGTCGACGCGCAGACCCGTTGAACAGGCCGCGTCCCACACGACCTTGCCGTGGCCGCCAACACCGTACTGGAGGAAAGGAAGGGTGTTGACCATGAACGTGTTAACCATGAACATCAAGGCTGTTATCCTACACTTTGAAGTAGTTATGACGAAGAGCCTGATGAAACCGCAATCCGGCGCATATCGAGAACACATTCATCGAGAGCTGCCCAAAAAGTGCGCGACCAGTGTCCCCAGGCTCGGAGCGGCCGTTGTTATCCAGCGCCTGGATGTGAGATAGATGATACCGCACGGATATCGCTCATTTGGTGGAAAGGGCACTGTCGGCGAACCCACGAGCATCCAAACGCTCAACGAGCAATTGGGCCATCGTCTGCGCGTTGAATGAAGAGAAGTGCGCGAGGGCCCGCTTGACCCCCGCACGAAAGCCGGCCATCCGCTCCGGGTCTGTCAAAGCCTGCGCCGCCTCGGCCACCTCGACTTCGCTCGCCTGGTTGCTCTGAAAGAGCCCCGCGTTGAACCGCTTACAGGCCATGTGGGCATTCGTGCCGGGCGGTCCAATGTACAGCAGAGGCAACCCCCAGCCCAGGTAAGCCATGAACTTGCTTGGCGATGCTAGCCCTGCATAGTCCTCGCGCAAAAGAACAATACCGAAGTGCGGCTTGAAGCTGCTGACGTGAGAGGCGACTGCCTCCTGCATGCACCGAGGCAGGATGGAGAATTCACACGCAGCGCTCTGACACAGTTTGCCTAGCCGGTTGGTGCCCTCCGCGGAACAACCAATGGCCAGCAAGCGCACGCGCCGTGTCTTGGCAACGCCCCGGCAGAGGCGTTCGAGCACATCCAGTTCATGGGGTATGCCAAGGTTGCCGATGTAGGCCAGCCGCAGTTCGGAGGCTGACGCATCATCACGCTCCATTGGGAGAAATCCCTCCGTCGCCCGATTCCACGTCGGATGAGCCGTTGCAGCAGTCGTCGGACATCTCTCCCGTACCGCATCGACCATCGCATCGTCAAGTCCGACGACCAGGCACGTCCTTTTGAGGGCGATGCGATCGATCCATCGCAGCAGGCCTGCGATCCAGGCTAAACCGTGGCGGTCCAACCAACGCGCCTCCATTTCCGGATGATAGTCGAGCAACCACACGACAACCTTGGTTTTGAACATGGAACCAAGCAGCGCCGCCCAAATCTGCAGAAACGGTGGCGTGGTTGCCGCGACGATAACGTCGGGGCAGCGAACGATCAGGAACACGACAACTCTGAGGTAGAGGTAGATTAGATTGAGAAACCGCGCGGGCCGTAGGCCCCCAGGCCGATAAGTCCTGATGAAACCATGCAGCGATGTAATACGCCACTCAGGACGCCGCTCCTGGATGGCGTCGATCAAGGACCTCGTCATGCCGTCCCGCCCCACCGCACCGTACTCCGCCACAAACACCACGGTCATTGCGGGCTGACATTCAATGCGCACTGAACCCCCCGGTGCCTCATGCCTCGACGTTCCAGACCCGCCTTTGAACGTAGCTTGTGTAACTCTGGACAATCCTCACCACCTTCTCCGAGACGTTGGCGACATCATAGTCCGCGACCATCCGAAGCGTCCTGTCGCTGCCGTGCTTCTGCCGATCCAGCACACCCAGCGCGTCCCGTATCCCCTGCCATTCTAGCCCCACCATCATCACCGATCCCTCTTCCATCCCCTCCGGACGCTCATGCGCCTCGCGGATGTTGAGGGCGGGGAAGTTGAGAATGGACGATTCCTCCGTGATCGTGCCGCTATCCGACAAAGTCGCACGCGCTCCAAGTTCGAGACGGACATAGTCGGTCAGGCAGAGCGGCTTTAGCAACTCGACCCGGCTATCGATCTTCAGTCCGCACTCGTCCAGGCGCTTCCGGGTCCGCGGATGCGTCGACATAATCACGCGCAGCCCGAACTCGCGCGCCAGGCCGTTGAGGACATCGACCAGCTTGGCCAGTTGCCTGGGCGAATCGACATTCTCCTCCCTATGACAACTCACCAAAAAATACCCCCCTCCATCCCCCGTCCCCTGTCCAGTATTCTGTGTCCCGTGTCTTCTGTCCTCTGTCCTCTGTCCTCTGTCCTCTCCCCTCCCCGCTTGCCGCTTGCCTCTTGCCCCTTCGCCCCCTGCGCGCAGCCCCAGCCTCTCGATCACATCCGACCGTTCGATCTTGGGCAGGTAATGGTGCAGCACCTCGAACATCGG
>MWFF01000167.1 GCA_002071485.1 Verrucomicrobia bacterium ADurb.Bin006
GCTGCGCACCAAGCTGGCCACCGGCAGAGCGTGGATGCTCAAGGAGACCTTCGAGGACTTCTGGCACTATCGCTCTCTGACCTGGGCCAGGGCGTTCCTGAGTGTCTGGACCGAGCGCGCCCTGCGCAGCCGTATTGAACCCATGCGCAAAGTCGCGCGCATGCTTCGCGCGCACGAACAACTCATCCTCAACTGGTTTCGGGCCAAGGGAGAAATCTCCAACGGCCCCGTCGAGGGTCTGAACAACAAGATCCGAGTGGTGACCAGAAGATCCTATGGATTCCGCACGTATCATGCGATGGAAACCGCTCTCTACCACAATCTTGGACGACTACCCGAACCGCCACTCACCCACAGATTCTGCTGACGAGACCCCTAGCAATACCAGTCCACACTCCCGGCGGAGAGGTCATCCACGCGGTTGAACCGCAAGTTTCAGCCCTTGCCGGAAAGGGCCATCTATGCCAATTCAGGTTTCAAGAAGCTCTGCGACGACACCGAGACGTACACCACCAGCCTGCTCGCTGTTGCGGACAGGGTCCGGTCGGCCACCAACTGCCCGTTGTTCCGGGCCTACCTGCTGTTGCGGATCGGTGAGATTGCAGATTTGCGCCCCACCCTTTGGGGGCTGCCGTGGGCGCCAGCCTTCGAGGTCCATCGCAGTCGAATCAAGAAGATCGTTCAGGGCGACTTGGAGAGCGGCGACTGGATGGTGCCAGAAAAGAATGAACGCCTGGGCGCGGTATTGGACCGCTACTTTCAAGAAATCCAGCCCGTATCGTACCTTAAGCAGGCCCAGTTTTTCCAGCATCTCACCGAGGCGACCATCATGGCCGGCATGGCGTTCGCGGGTCACGTCGCGCCTGACACACAGGTGCCGCACTTGTTGTCACCAGACACGGAGTCAGACTTGTGGGGGCTCGATGCCACCAACCTCGCCTCCGCCCGGCTGTATCATTGGTCGCCGGCCGGCCAGACCTATCGGGCGGTGGCGGAAGCTGCTCCGTTCAGCCCGCTGTACGCGCTCAAGTCCAGCGGTGACCTTCTGCTGCAGGCTGCTGAGCAGTCGGCCTATGTCAAGGCGGACGATCTGTCGGTCAAACCGTGGCTCAATCCGGTCTTCCTCGAACGATGAACACTCAGCTCTACACTCTGAGATGGCGGGGCAAGGAATCAGGCCCCCATACCTGGTCGGTTCTCGAGCGAATGCTCGAGGAGAACGAGATTTGCATCTGGCACGAAGTGCTCGAGGGCGGTCGATGGATTCCTGTGGGCGAACTGTTGCCTGGGGTGGCCCCGACGCCTGCGTCCGCCACCACCCTCAGACACCAGGGCCTTTCCTCGCCAACAACAGCTCCATCCGGATATGCGGTAGGCGGCCCCCGCCGTACCAAACTGCCCCTGCTGCATCCGCTCCGTGGAGGAGGGCGTTCTTGATCTGCCGCCTCAACCAAACAGGCACACACTCTCGACGTTGAAGCAGAATGCCATCAGAATCGCAAATCAGCAGGCCCCCCATGAACAAACAGCCAGCCCTCGCGCCACCCAATTCAGGGTCTGACAGGTCCACTTTGCGGCGACAGAGCTCCCTCAAGCGCACATCGGCACGAAGCTCCGGCCACCGCCTTTTCCTGAGCTGGATCGAAGATGATATCGAGAACCGGTTTGGCTTCTTCAGAGGCGGCCGCTACACCAGCGTCAACAAGACGTTCACCTTCATTCTTGGCCTATTGCTGACAGGCCTATTCTACGGTGCCGTGACCTACCTGAAAGGCGCAGCTCCCGCGCTCGACCGATACACGATACCCTTCGTGCGGGAGGGAAACGTCTGGACGGTCGTTCCCGCCATGCTGTTCTTCTTCTGGGGGATGACCACGCTGTTCATCAAGCAGAAGAAAATCGACTTCCAACAGCGGGCGCTCGACCTGACGGCGGTCCCGACGCAGCCCGAGTTTGTGCTGAACGAATCCACGGCGCGCGCCGTGCTGGAACGGCTGCACGGCATGGTCGACCACCCGCAGCACTTCATCCTGCTGAACCGCATCGAGCGCTCGCTCGCCAGCTTGACGAATATTGGGGCGGTTAGTGACGTGTCCGCCATCCTTAAGAGCCAGGCCGAGAACGACGAGAATCAGATGGCCTCGAGCTACATACTGCTGAACGGTTTGGTCTGGGCTACGCCCGTGCTGGGCTTCATCGGCACGGTCCTGGGTCTGAGTGCAGCGATTGGAGAATTCACCCAGACACTCGGAGTTGACAGCACCGATCTCGCTGCGATCAAGTTGAGTTTGACAGGGGTGACCGGCGGCTTGGCGACCGCCTTTGAGACAACCCTGGTGGCGCTGGTGTGTGCCCTCATCATGCAACTCTACGTCAACTACTTGCAGCAAAAGGAGAGCGGCTTGCTGGATGCTGCCAGCGACTACTGCCACGCGCACGTGATCTCGAAGCTGCGCCTGCTAAAGCGAGGTCCGACCGACGGAGCGGGTGCGCCGGGCGAGGTCACGTCCGCGCCGACCGATAATTCCGTGGCGGGCCCTGAACCAGCTTGAGGAGCAGTCATGCCGAGTCGGTTTCGCAACGCCAGCAGCAAGCGCATCAGTTTCTTCTCGTTCCAGGACATCATCACGTCGGTGACGGGCATCCTGATCCTGGTCACGCTGATGCTGACCCTTTACTTGAATCAGGCTGTCGGTGACAGAGTCGGCCATGCAGACCACCAGATCAGAGAGGACCTGACGACACGCATCGAGTCCCTGAGCCGGAGCAACCTGGCAATGATCGCGCAATTGAACCGCCTCGAGGCGGCCCCCTCGGCGGCGCGCCTGCAAGCGGAGAGAGGAGAGCTCGAAGCCGCCATACAGCGCCTGGAATCGAGCGAGTCGAGAAGAGTCGGAGCGTTGCGGGAGCAGGAGGCAGACTTGGTGCAGACCAACCGCCAACTGAGCGCCAGCAGTGACGCACTCAAGGTGAGACTCGAGGAGATGCAGAAAGAGCTGAGCCAGAAGAAAGCCAAAACAAACGCGTTCTTCGCGATCAGGGGCCTCCCGAACTCGCCCAAGAGACCCGTGATCAGTATTGTGTCAGGCAGTTCACTTCAGATCGAGCGCCTGGGCGATGCCGCCGGAGTGCATCATATAGGAGACAGGAACCCAGTAACGGATTTCAAGCGCTTCCTCGCGAGTTGCGACTCGAGCAGCAACTACGTCGTCTTTGTCGTCCGCCCGTCCGGGATTTCGCGATTTTACGCCTGCCGTGAGGCGGCCACAGAAGCGGGGTTTGAGGTTGGCTACGAGCCGGTCGCTGAGGACTTCGACGTCCGTTTTCAATACGAGGAGGGGCAATGACGCGTCGCTCTTTCGGACACTCGGACAGCCTTGACATGTTGCTCGATACGATGTGCAACACGTTCGGCGGGGTTATCCTCATTGCTCTCCTGATCTCTCTGTTAGCACGCGACATTCCAAACACCACTACCGACGCCAGTTCGGCCGCTACCACCAGGGATCTCTGGCTGCGCTACACCAATGCCCTTGCCAAACACAGCGAGGTGCAGTCCGAATTCGACAGTGCAGCTCCGGCTCTGTCGCTGCTCGACAAAGTCGAGGTGCTCCGCCAACAGGTCCTTGACGCGAGAAGCGCCACTTCGGGCCTGCGCCGGGAGGCGGGGGAGTGCGAGCGCCGAATCCGTGAGGCCAAGGAGGTCCAGCGCAAGCTCGCGAGCGAATTGAGCGACCTCAACCACCACATCCAGCAGCTCACGCAGGAATTGATCGGTGTCACCAACCACAAAGCGGGCGAAATCAGAGCCCCGAGGTCGGTCCCCGCTTTGGCCAGTCACTATTGGGATTATGTGGTGAAGGACGGCAAGCTTTGGCCGGTCATGATTCTCGTGAACGGTCAGCCGGACTGGAACCGCGTGTATATTGACGTCCAGGGCGGGGGTTCCTCTAAGAGGCTTCATCCCATCCCCGAGCGTGGAATTGACATCCGCCATGGCACGGACGCCTTTCAACGCACCCTGGCTGTTGTCTCTCCGGCTGACTATGTCGTTCGCTTCTGGCTCTACGCTGATTCGTTCTTGCACCTCGCACCATTGCGCCGAATCGTCGTGGACAGAGGCTTCGGCTACGATTTGGTCCTGTGCGAACCGCATACGACGCTCCGCACTAGCCCAGGGGGGTCTGGGCGAGCTCGCCAACTGAACTGAGCATCATGTTTGTCACGTGCAAGGTTTGCGGTCAGACCGTGTGGCTCGCCCCCGGCACAACCGGCGCTGCGGCTCTATGCTCGCGCTGCTACACGCCACTGGGAAGTTCCGGGCCTGATGCTCGGGCGGTCGCAGGTGTGACGACCGCTGATGAGATCGCCCGTCGCCGCTGGAAGCAGAGGGTCATTGGTGCAGCGGCGCTGCTCTGGCTCTTGGTCCTGCTCTGGTGGCTGCTGCGCAGTTTAGCTTCGGGCATCGGAACGGATCGAGGCACTCTGACAGGCGGCCTTCTCCGCGACCTCCGCAGCGACCAAGGTCAAAACCAGCAGGCTTCTGCAGCGATGCCGGCGCAGCCCGAACCCATCAATCCCCCCACATTCAACCTAACGGAAACCAACGGTGAGGCGCGCCTACCCGCTACATCGAACACTCCGCCATCGAACCTAATTGATCTCGGAGACGACCGGATCAAGGGCCGCCCGTCGCAGGCAACAATAGCAGAAATCGGTGGTTCCAGAGGCGTTTCTGGCATGTTCGCCGGCGGACGCGGATCCAAGTTTGTCTACGTGCTGGACAAATCGTCCAGCATGGCTGCTCCTGGGAGGTTTGAGTCCGTGATCGCAGAATTGACACGGCAACTCGGCAGTCTGAAATCCGCACACCAGTTCTACATTATCTTCTTCGACGAATGGGCTCATCCCATGCCTGCCACCAGCCTTCAACCAGCGTCGCCCCAGAACCTCCGCGCGGCGGTGACTTGGCTGCGAACGGTCCGACCAGGCCACGGCACCGAGCCCACCGAGGCGGTCTTACTGGCATTGGAACTGAACCCGGACACTATTTGGATCTTGTCTGACGGGGAGTTCTCGGGAGACGTCGTTGCCAGGGTCAACGCTGCTAACCGAACGAAGCAGGTGTCCATCAACACGATCGCCATTCACAATCCCGCTTTGGGCACCCTGAAACCGTTAGCAGAATCACAGCCATCCCACAGGAATTGGCGAAAAAAATGGTTGGAAGCTTGACGAAAACCTGCCACACGGCAGGTCATGAAAAAACACCAAGCCCCAACCGCGGGC
>MWFF01000168.1 GCA_002071485.1 Verrucomicrobia bacterium ADurb.Bin006
TGCACGGCAGACAACACCCAAGCCCACGCTTTGACGGCGATGCTGGCCTTAAAAGTGCGCCGTCATTTGGAGCAAGCCTGGCGGTCGTTGGAAGTCACGGTGGAAGAAGGCTTGCGCCAACTCGAACAGCTCTGCGTTATGGAACTGGTTCACTCGGGCAGCGGCAAGGTCGTGGCGCGCCAGGTGCCTGAACCCAGTGCCCGGCAGCAGCAACTGCTCCAGGCACTGAAGTTGGTTCTTCCGGCGACGGTGCCCGAAGCCCAAGTCACCGTAGGCACGCGCAAGAAAATCAACCACGTGCGTAAACCCCTTGAAAAATAAGGCCGAAACCACGATTCCGGCATCAGATCTTAATGGAACTTCCGCTCGAAGGTGCACGACGCGGTCCACCGCTATGTCCTTCAGTTCCTGGGAGTCTGGCGAGGGTCAGCCCTTAAATGAATAGATGAGAATTCTGTCACTGCGCATTCACCGACAAGTCACCAGCGGCTCATCGTGTCCCTTTTTGGCGCAGTCGTCTACAGAACGCCCCGCCGATCATACTCACCGACACAGTGGGCTAACCGCACGGAGTTGACTATTGTCTTAAGGGCTGACCCCGCCGGCATGCTCGCGCCGGGCGCGCAGGTGGTCCGAAACCTGGGCCAGGAGATTCAGAACAATGCCGATGCTCACGGAAACCGCCATCCCGAGGATGCCGACCAGCCACCCGCTCGCCCCGGGCAGCACGGCAGCGCTGGCCTCCCGATACCGCGCAATCCAGATAATCGCAGCCAACGACCCCAGGATCATCCACGACAACCCAACCACCTTGAGCGCGCGCGACCAGGAGGTCTCGCCCGGGATGCCCCCTGATCCTAGCTTCGAGTGGTAAACGCCGTAGGCGAAAAACACAACCATCCCGATGGCGAACCAGACGATCAACCGTTCCCACGTCGGCCACGGCAGCGAAAACATCAAAACCAACGCCGATATGGCGCCGCACGGAGCCACCACCCACACCCACGGGGTGCGGAACCGGGGCCGCAACTCGGGGTGTCGCACACGCAAAATCATGATGCCCACAGAGACGATCACGAAGGCCAAGAGCGTTCCGATCGAGCAAAGGCTGCCGGCCTCGCGCACGGAAAACAACGCGCCGAAGAACGCGACGCCGATTCCCGTCACGATCGATGTCAGCCAGGGCGTCTGGTATCGAGGGTGGACGAGGTTGACGAAAGGCGGGAGCAAACCGTCCCGCGACATCGCGAAGAAGACCCGGGATTGGCCATAAAGCAGCACCAAAATCACCGATGAGAGGCCCGCCAGCGCCCCCACCTTGATCAGCACCGCCATCCAACCTATCTGAGCCCGATCGGCCGCCTTCGCGATCGGATCCGGCACGTCCAACTCCCCATACGGAACAACGCCGGTTGCCACCCCGGAAACCAGAATGTAGAGCAACGTGCAGATCAGCAGCGACCCGATGATCCCGATGGGCATGTCCCGCTGCGGGTTCTTCGCCTCCTGGGCCGCGGTGCTCACCGCATCGAAACCGATGTACGCGAAGAAAACCACCCCGGCGCCCATCAGCACACCCGAGATTCCGAAATGGCCCGCCTGGCCCGTATTGGGCGGAATGAACGGATGCCAGTTGGCGGTCTGGATGGCCTTGGCCGCCACGATGATGAAAAGCAGGACAACCGCCAGCTTCACAATGACAATCACGTTGTTGAACCGAGCGGACTCCTTGATTCCCACCACCAGCAGGAAGGTGACAATCGCCACGATCATCACCGCCGGAAGATTGAAAAGAGCAGTCACCGCCGTTCCGTCCGGCAACGCCACTTGGACGCCGTGGGCGGCCGAGAAAGGCGCGAGGGCCACCCCCGCCTGGGTGAGCGTCGCCGCCAGGCCGGACGCGCCGAAGCGATCGAGCAACTCGACCACGCTCTTGAGAAACGAGACCAGGTACCCCGACCACCCCACGGCCACGGTGACCGCGCCGACAGCGTATTCGAGGATCAAATCCCAACCGATGATCCAGGCGAAAAACTCTCCCAATGTCGCGTACCCGTAGGTGTAGGCGCTGCCTGCCATCGGCACCAGCGATGCGAACTCGCTGTAACACAAAGCCGCGAAGATCGAGGCCAAACCCGCCAGCACAAACGAAAGCACGACCGCAGGCCCCGCGTTCTGCGCCGCCACGGTGCCGGTCAGGACGAAAATCCCGGTGCCGACGATCGCACCGATCCCGAGCATCGTCAGGTTCAACGGCCCGAGCGCCCGGTGCAGCCTCAGATCGCTCGCCGCTTCCCGCTGGAGGTCGGCCACTTCCTTCCGTCGAAATAAGTTCATGCGCGGGCTCGCACCATGTTCTGGTTCAAGGATTCGAATCGCAGAGATGCCCATCGAACACAAAATCGGCCGGGCCGCTCAACCGCACATCCCGGAAACCTCCCCCCGCATCCTCGAAACTCACCCGCAAGGTGTCCCCTCCTTGAACCAACACCCTGACTGGAGAGGCAAAACTCCGCAGTCGCGCGCACACCAGTGCCGCCGCCGTCACCCCGGTGCCGCAAGCCAGAGTCTCCCCCTCGACCCCCCGCTCGTACGTGCGCACGCGAATCGACCCTGGCTCGAGAATCTGCACGAAATTGACGTTGGTTCCGCGCGGGGCGAAGTGGGGATGGTAGCGGATGGCCGCCCCCATCGATTGAACCATAGCGGACTCGGCATCGGACACCAGCACAACCGCGTGCGGGACGCCGGTGTTCACCGAATGCACGAGCTGCGCTCCGGTCTCGAAGGCCAGGCTCTCATTGAGGCGCATCTCCCGCGGGACCGTCAGGTTCACCGTCACCTCGGCCCCCTCGAAGCGCGCGGTGATCACCCCCGCCCCCGTCTCGAACATCACGTCGCCATCCGTCGCGGTCAGGCGCTGGACAAACCTGGCAAAGCAGCGTGCGCCGTTGCCGCACATGTCCGCGGGGCTCCCGTCACAGTTGTAAAACTCCCACGCCCAGGGAGCCCGGCCCGAAACGGACCGCACCAGCATCAGGAGACCGTCCGCGCCCACCCCCCGCCGCCGATCGCAGATTCGGACAATCTGATCGGGCGTCAGGCGCACCGTGCCGTCGCGGTTGTCCACGACGACGAAGTCGTTCCCCGCGCCATTCATTTTCGTGAATGCCAACATGACGCGCGGGAAGCTAGTCAAATGCGCCCTAGGTGCCAAGACCGATCATGCCCAATCACCCGCGATAAATGACCTGGACGGCGTAGTCGGTGAGAATCTTTTGCGTCGCGATGTCGATGTGCGTGTAGTTGACAGGCGTGATGCTGATGATGTTCTCCTCGCCGACTCGGTTGAGGAAATTGCCCACCATCTCCTCGTATCGATCCCGGCCAAGCTCGATGCAGTCCGTGTGCCGAATGACCCGCAACTTCATCTTCTTCGGACCATCGGCCGCGACCGGCTCCTCCGCTTCCTTCGTCGTGGCAATCAGGATCTCCGCCGGAGCGTCGCGCACCGGGACCGAGAAATGCCGCTCGATCTTGGCCGCCGCCGACGACGCGATCGGGTTGACATGGATGTTGGTGATATCGGCCTGCGGAACCGTAATCTCCGCATTGCATGTCGGGCATTGAATCGTCTGCCCCGTCGCGGAGGCGTCCACCGCCAGCTCCTGCTTGCAGTGCGGACAATGAAATGTCAGGTCCATAGTAACATCACAGATTGGGCTGAATTGCGGTCACAATAGGACTCTGCGCGGTGCGGGGCGAGCAAAAAAAGAGGCAAAGAAAAAGGCTTTGGCGCCGCACACGGATTAAGACACCAAAGCCTGCTTCCCTTGCCACGGGGAAGTCCTCCGGAAAACCAGGTCGAGCCACGGCCTGGCCTCCGTCGAAACTGCGTCAATCGGATGGCATGCAAGTCTCCCGGTTGCTGGGCCGCTAGACCTTCTCGGGCACCACAAACGGCGCACGATAGGCGCGGGTCAAGAGCGCGTTGGCCGCATCGTTCCCGACAAAGCGCTCGGCCTTCGGATCCATCCACAGCGGCACACCGAGAGTCGCGCGCTCGGCGATCAAATCCACCCCGTTGGCACTCAAATGCTCGGCCATCCGATCGAAGGCCTCGGCCAGCCCCGAGTCCGCCCGAATCGCTTCCTTGATCGCACCGGGATCCTGTTTGGCGCCCAGCCGATACGAGATGTTGCCCGTGTGACAGAGCGCGCTCGATAGATGCCCCTCGAGGATATCCGCATTCAAATCCTCAGTCTTGCGGCTTCGGACGGCCTTGATGAAGTTGGCGTAGTGATCCTCTTCTCCGCTCCATGTCTGGATCGCCCGACCCTCCTTGTCATGCGCCGTCGCCGAACTGTAGCTTGGCACCGTGACGTGGCCTCCCTCGCACTCGATCACAATCCCGATCCCGGCGCCTTTGTACTTGTCCATGGACTGCGAATCTCTGCCACTGGGCAGTCCGCGCACCTCGAAGATCAAGGGCGCGCCCGGGTAGTCGTGCAGAATGGCCATGGTGTTGGGGGTCTCGCCATCGTCCACGTAACCCAGCCGGCCTCCCACGCTCAACACCCGCGGCGAGAGTTCCATGACGCCGAGAAACCATCGGGCCACATCCATTTCATGGATGCCCTGGTTTCCAAGGTCGCCGTTGCCGGTGTTCCAGACCCAATGCCAATCGTAATGAAGACGCTTGCGCATCAGCGGAAGCTTCTCCGCGGGCCCGCACCAGAGGTCGTAGTCGATCTCGGGCGGAATGGGCTGCGGTGCGTCCACCTTGCCGATGCTCGCGCGGCGCTTGTAACAGAGAGCGCGAGAGACCTTGATTTTCCCCAGATTGCCCGCCCGTACCCACTCGACGGCCGCCGCTATGCCGGTGCGCGAGGACCGGCTCTGAGTGCCGCTCTGCACGATCCGCCGGTACTTGCGCGCCGCCTCGACGGCCTGGCGCCCCTCCCACACGTTGTGCGAGATCGGTTTCTCGATGTACACGTCTTTCCCCGCCTGGCAGGCCCAGACCACGTTGAGCGAATGCCAGTGATTCGGGGTCGCACTCGCAACCACATCCACATCCCCCTTCTCCAACAGCTCGCGGTAGTCCCGATAGCCCTTCACCGGCTTGCCTTGGTCCTCAAGCTTCTTCACGCCGGCCCCGAGTATCTTCTCGTCGCAATCGCATAGCGCCACCAAACGCACTCCGGGCATCTTGCTGAACGCGCTGATGTGCGAGCCTCCGCGCCCTCCAAAGCCAACCACGCCCACACGAATGTCGCTGTTGGCACCAGCCACTTGCCCCCACAAACGCGGGGAAACGCTCACGACCGCCGTCGCCAGCGCCGTTTGCCGCAGAAACGCGCGTCGACTCGATGTTGTGTTCATTGCTTGCCTTTCCATGCTGTGACGTGTTGCCGGCTGTTTCAATGCTTCGCCCCACCCATTCTTGTCAATCCCGAATCGGCCCCCCCCGACCCCGCGGGAACCGAAGGCCGAGGTCACTCCTCCCGCTCGTCCTTCTCCCTCCGCGCTAGCGCCTCGGGGTGCGCATCGAGGTTTTGGGAAAGATAGACGTGCCGGACTTCCTGGCCAAAACCATGCTTCCGGAAAAAGGTGAGGGCCTGTCGGTTGTGCTCGTCGGTATCCACCAGCATGATCCGGGCCTCTCGCTCGATGAACCGGCTGGTGAGCTGGCGCAGCAGGCGTGTGGCGATGCCTCGACGTTTGGTGGCGCGATCGACGCCCAGCCACAGCAGCCAGCCGTACCTCCACGCGCTCCGCGGCTTTTCCATAATCCGTCCCAGGGCGAATCCCACAATTCGATCGCTCGAGGCCGCCACAAGGCACGTTTCGCGAGCCGCCGTGTAAAGCTGCAGGACTTCATCCTCGTCCCAGGCCCGATACAGGGTTGGCAGCTTCTCCGGCGTAAACAGCTTCTGCCCCAGCTCGAAGACGTCCGAAATGTCCTCGAGCGCCAGTTCTCGAATGTTGACCGACAGCGGCTCAAGCCGACTCCTTGGACGGCGGCGGATCACACGCTCGTTGGTCTGTAAATCCTCTGTCATGGTGGAAAATGGATATGCCTAAAAGAAGTGTCTGCCCCCCAGCAAGTTCAACCAGCCAGCGCCCCTCCCGGGCCTCTCAGAGCCGGGTATCCTCCCCGTATCCCGCCGCCTCCCGGTTCACGAACCCGCTGCCGCGGGCATGGGCGAGAACGTTGGAACCTTTCTGGACACAGACTAAACTCACGGCTCGATCATAGCCGCGCTCCCGGAAATGGCCAGCGGGAATTTCCCTGCCCTCCCGCTCCCCACCGCTCATTCATGATTTGGCGCGAGCGCCGCCGGGCCAGATGCAAAGCCCGAGGGAGGGAGTGTATCCCCTGAGATACTCGACCGACCGATGAACGACGCAGATGGCCCGATGCCGCCCCACCCGAAGGGCTGGGGGGCTTTGGCTCGATGGTCCCGCGGACGCCGGATTGCTCCTCGCTCACAGACCGCTGCGGGTATGCTCCCTCGTCGCGCCTCGCCAGCGAGCACAATCCCCTCCAGCAAAACCGGAATTCATTTTTGGATAGACCCCAAGCAGAATGGACCACTACATTTGCCTCGGCCTGGTTGTCGCTCCGCGAAGCAGATCACGATGAGGAGAACACCCCAATGAAGACTCGATGGCTCCCGTCTCTGTTCGCGATGGCGATCCTTGTCTGTTCCGTCGGGTGGTCGGAACGCGCGCTCCGCGCTGACCCGGCACCCGCGCCCGTGCCAAGGCTCAAGGTCAGCGAGGACCGGCGATTTTTGACGATGGCGGACGGGAAGCCGTTCTTCTGGCTCGGGGATACCGCCTGGTGGCTCCGCCTCATCCCGCCGGAGAATGTCGCCCGCTACATGGCCCACCGCGCCCGACAGCGCTTCAACGTCCTCCAGGTTCACTGCGGGTACGCCGTCGTGGATTACGGCGACCACCGGCCGTTCCTTGACAACGATACGGACAAGCCCGAAGAGGCCTTCTGGCGCACCATGGATGCCCTGGTTGCGCAAGCGCTGGACAACCGGCTCCATATCGCTCTCACACCACTTTGGGGCGACGAATACGGCAAGGCCTTCGGGAAGGATGCGGCGAAAGCGGCGCGGTTTGGGCGGTGGATCGGGAAACGCTACGCTTCGCGACCTCACATCCTCTGGATTGTCAGCGGCGAGTACGACTCCATCAACGGTTACCGTCCTGTCACCGCCGAGCAAAAGACACTCTTTACCGCGCTGGCTGAAGGACTTCGTCAAGAACACCACGGCGCCCAGCTCATGACCTTGCACCCGGGGTCCGCCCGCACATCATCGAAGGACTTCCACGAGGTGCCCTGGCTCGATTTCAACATGCTCCAGTCGGGGCATATGAACGACTGCTCCGCTTACGGGAAACCGGAAAACTACGAGATGGTCACGAGCGACTGGTCCCTCGAGCCCGTGAAGCCGGTGCTGGACGGCGAGCCTATCTACGAGGACACCCCGGATGGCATCTTTGCACGCGGGAACATCAACGGGCCTCGGGCGGACGCAGCCGCAGTCCGGCGCAAGGCCTACTGGGCCGTCTTCGCCGGGGCCTGCGGTCACACCTACGGACATAACGATGTCTATGGTTTTTACGTGCCCGCCCATCCCGGGGAGGCCGAGAATTTCGCTTGGGGGAAGGGGTCGGGACGCCGAGGGCACTGGAAGGATGCCCTCGACGCTCCGGGCGCAATCCAGATGCAGTATGTCCGGGCGCTCATGGAGTCTCGACCGATTCCGGGTCGCATCCCAGATCCGACTCTGGTGATTGGCGATCCGCTGAAAGGTCTCAATCATATCGCGGCGACCCGGGCCTCGGACGGAAGCTACGCCATGATTTACCTTCCTTTCGGAAAACCCGTTCACATTCGCACAGACAAGATTTCGGAGCGCGCCATCCGGTGTTGGTGGTTCGATCCGCGCACGGGCAATGCCCGCCCGGCCGGCGAACATGCGGCGCAGGCGGAGGTTGAGTTCCAGCCACCATCCGCAGAGGACTGGGTCCTGGTTCTGGATGACGCCGCGAAGAACTATCCGCCGCCCGGGAGACCGTAGTCGGCAGAGATGGGGATCACCTTGTGGAGAATCTGCTCGCCACTTGTGCCCCATTCAGGGCCTTGGCAAGAGCTTGCTGCGGCACTTCATCCAGTCATCGCTCTCGTGTCGAATCGTGGATGTCCTGGTCGCGAGCGACGCCGGGATGCATGAAGCCGACATCACCGCCGTCGTCAACGACCTCCAGCAGCATCTGCGCTCCGCCATGCCTCCAAACTCGGAGCCGTGAACGGAAGCAGGCACGGCACAAACCACCGGTGGCATGGCCCTTTCCAGTCAGCTCCCATCGACGCTGCCGAAATGCCAGGAAACGCTCAGAATATTGCGGGTTTTCGTGCATGGGCTGCATGGCATGGCACGAGCTAAAGGGAAGTTGTGCCGTTGAATCCTGGTGAGAACAAAGACAATGCACATGGTCACCCAGCGTTGTTTCGACAGAATGGTTAATTTGGTGCCTTGCCGGTCTGTGAGAAGAACGCACGCGAGTGGTAGTGCACCGCTTGGCAAGCTGCCATCCGCCGGATGTGGATCGACCGGGTCCCAGCCTCAGCGGAACCCAGGCGATCGCCGTGCGAGAACGCCGCGGCTTCGGCAAGGCACCAGCAATCGGAAGAACGACAATGATACTGACGTTCACACAACTTGTACCCGAGCCAGAGCCTGACTTGGAGGATTACGTCCGTGCCAAATTGGCGAGGCTGGAGACGGTGATCACCATCAAGTCAGCGCACGTCACCCTGCTGCAGAGCCCGTGTCATTTTCCGTTTCGAGCCACGGTCCATCTTGAAGTGCCAGGACCTGACCTGCGAGCGGACGAACTTGGCCACACGCAGATGGCGGCTTTGGACAGCGCGTTCGCGAACCTGAAAGAGCAGTCATCTTTGTGCCATGCCGGTTAGGGCTAAGCGCTGCGCGAGACCGCCGTGACTCCGAAAACCCACCACCAATCGTAGAGACAACAATGCAACTGACATTCAAACAACTCACGCATCGGCCAGATCCCGGCCTGCTGGACTATGTCCGCACCAAACTGACAAAGCTGGAAGAACTGATCACGATTGATTCAGCGCACATCACACTGCGCCGGAATCCGAGCCACCCACCGTTCCGAGCCGCGGCGCATCTCGAAGTGCCTGGACCTGACCTGCGAGCCACCGAATTCGCCTACACTCAGAGGGCCGCCTTGGACCGGGTACTCTCGAACCTGACCGAACAAGCCCGACTTCGGAAGATGAAGCGGCCTGCACGGTGCATGGGTCGCTCCCTGCGGGCGAGTCGCCCAACCCGAACCGTGTCCTGCCGGTGATGTTGCCGCCGCAACCGTTGCGAACGCTGACGCTCAATCCGAACGCCACGGGTCACTGGAGCATTCAGATGACCTGAAGCACCGACCGCCAAAATCATCACGAACACAGTGACCTAGCCGATTGCCCAGTCTTGTGTATTCCCGAAACGATGTTGCTGCCACCGGGTAAACAATCTCAGGCAGCTTGAGGAACAGGACTATGACGGGAGTTGATTTTATCCAAGATCTTGGGGTGGTCACGTTGTTGGCCGCTGCTGCGGCGTGGCTTTGCCAGCGGCTGCACGTGCCGGTGGTCATCGGCTACCTCACCGTGGGTATTTTGGTGGGACCTCATACGCCGTCGCTGCCTCTCGTCACCGACACGGACCGCATCCACACCCTGGCCCAACTCGGTTTGGTCTTCCTGATCTTCTCCATTGGACAGGGGCTGCGACTCCAGCGTCTCAAGCGTGTCGGCGCGCAGCTCATCTTAGCCACCGTCCTCATCGCCGTGCTGCTCCTCAACGCGAGCCGCCTGGTCGGCGTCGCGCTCGACTGGCCTGCCCAGCAGAGTCTTGTGTTGGCCGGCCTGCTGATGGTTTCCAGCACGGCCATCATCGGCAAAAGCCTTCGCGAAACCCACACCCTGCATTCACACCACGGCCAGACCGCGCTCACCGTCACGGCTCTGGACGACTTGGTAGCGGTGGTGATGCTGACCGTCTTGACCTCCCTGGCGCAGTCTGGACGCAGCGATACGCTCACGATCCTGGGCACTGTCGTTCGGCTCAACTCGGTGCTGATCGGTCTGCTGATCCTGGCTCTGCTGGTCGCGCCGCCATTGCTGCGGCGACTCCGCCACCGCGCACTCCCCGAGGTCCAGAGTCTCGTGGTGGTGGGATTGCTCCTGGTGATGGCGTTGCTCTCCGCAAAATCCGGATTCTCCGCTGCCTTGGGCGCATTCCTGCTGGGCGCCATTGTCTCCAGCACCGGGCTGAACCCCCAAATCGACCGGACCGTCCCCGGGCTATGTGACCTTTTCGGCGCCGTGTTCTTTGTGGCGATGGGCATGCTCTTTGATTTCAGCTTGCTCAGTCAGGTCTGGCCGCTGGCGCTCGGCCTGTTTGCGCTGGCGCTGATCGGGCGTGCGTTCGCCGCCACGGTGGCACTGCTCACTGTGGGCCAGTCAACGGGCGACGCCGTCAAATCCGGCCTCACCTTGACGGCGATTGGCGAGTTCTCGCTGATCATCGCGCTCGTGGCGGTCCAAGGGGGGTTGGCGCCACCAGCCTTCTACCCGATCGCCGTCGCGCTCTGCTTGCTCACCGCAGCGATCACGCCGTTCCTGATTCGGCTGGCGCCCGCCGCCGGCGATTGGGTGGAACGTCGGCAACCGGAATGGATGCGGCTATGGATCGCTTTGTACCACCGGTGGATCGAGCAGTTGCTCCAAAGGCATCAGTCCGGTCGCGTCTGGCGCATCATCGGTCCGCGCGTGCTGCAGATCGCCGTGTGGATCCTGCTCATCTCGGGGTTGCTGTTATTGGCAGCGCCTTTCTACCGCGTGGCGCAACGATGGCTGGGCGGGGACTGGCCGTTCACCGACGGCTTGCCGATTCTATTCTGGTTCGCTTTTGGGACCATCCTTTTGGTGCCGCTCGCGGCACTCTGGCGCATGATCGAAGCCGTGGCGATGATGTGCGCAGAAGTAGCCACGCCATCGGGGGCCCGGCGTTCGGTCTTGAGGCCGCTCTTCAAAACCCTACTGCAAGTGGCAATGGTCGGTACGGCTGGTCTCTGGTTCACATCGCTGCTGCCGAACGATCTCTGGGATGGCTGGAACCTCCTCGCGCTCGCGATCGCGCTGGCTGGCATCTCTCTCCTCTTCTGGCGAAAACTCATCCATTGGCACAGTCGGCTGGAGAACGAGCTGCGTGATCAGTTGACCGACGGGCCCTTGAGGTTGCTTTCCACTGCGACTAACGGTCGTGAAGGGCCCCGTCGGCAGGAATTGCAGGCCAGCGATGTGATGATCCGTGCCGGGACGCGCGCGGTGGGCCAGCCCATTCGTGGAATGCCTCTGCGCGACCGTTTTGGCTGCACCGTGATGGCAGTAGAACGCCAGGGAATCCATCTCCCCAACCCGGCACCGGATACCGTCCTCTTCCCCAACGACATGCTGTTGCTGGTGGGGCGTGATGCGGACCTTCGCGAGGCCGAGCAATGGTTGAACACGGCCGAGAACGGCCAAGCGGCCAGAGCAGAAGAGTCAGTCTTGGGGGCCCTCGGGCTCTTGCCCCTCTCCGTTCCACTGGTTACCAGGCATGCGGGCAAACCGCTGTCCGAATTGGATCTGCGAATGCATTGGGGCATCCAAGTGGTCGCCATCGAACGCGCTGAGGAAACTGTGGTCAGCCCAGGGCGCTCGGAAACGCTTCAACCAGGTGACAAGCTCCTGGTCCTCGGTACTCGGGAGCAGGTCAACGACTTCGCGTTCTGGCTCTCGACGTGAGATTCCTCACGGGCTCCTGCACTTTTTCCATCTCTATGAAATGTTCACTTCAAAAGCAAAATGACCGGCTATGCGTCAACAATAGGACAGGAGGCAACAAGTGAGATTACCGACCCAGCTTCAAACGATACTTGGCAAGGCGTTTGAAGGTCAGGCGCCCAGCAAAGAGGAGTGCGTTTACTTGCTCAAGGTGCCAGAGGATGCCATTGAAGCATCAGCCATCAAGACGGTTGCTGATGCAGTTACTCGACAACGGTTTCATAACACTGGCATTCTGCTGGGCCAGATCGGCATCGAAACCGCCCCATGCTCAGGCAATTGCGGATTCTGTGTTTTTGGAAAGGATCATACGAACTTGCCGACCGGCCGCCTGTCGCTGGACGAAATCCGGAAACGAGCGCAAGGTTTCATGGCGGGCGGCGATCTCTATGCCCTGTTCCTCATGACCATGCACGAGTTTGATCTTGATTGGTTGCTGAAGGTGATTTCTGATGTGCGCGCCACGATGACTTCCCATACGCAGATCGTCGTGAACATTGGCGATTTTGACCTCGCAGCAGCAAGGCGGCTCAAGGATGCCGGCGTCAGCGGGGCCTACCATGTCTGCCGCCTGCGCGAAGGCATAGACACATCGCTCTCCCCTGATGCCCGCAAGGCCACTTTGAAGGTCATCAAGGATGCAGGAATGGACTTGTATTATTGCTGTGAACCGGTTGGTCCTGAACACAGCGCTGAGGAGATGGCGGAGCAGATTTTCGTGGGGTTTGACTATGGATGTTTTCAGCATGCAGCCATGCGGCGCGTTTACCTGTCCGGAGCGCCATTGGCTCACCATGGTCAGCTCACGGAGCGCAGGCTCGCACAGGTTGTCGCAGTCATAACGTTGGCGGCGCTGGCCTGTCCTGAGACGCAGAGTATAGCGGTCCATGAACCCAACCTCCTGGGTTTGGCTGCCGGGGCAAATACTGTTTATGCAGAGACAGGTGCGAATCCCCGTGATGTTGAGCTCGACACTGCCGGCCATCGCGGCGCGGACATGGCTGCCTGCCGCAAGATGCTGTATGAGACAGGTTTCACGTCTCTTCGGCGCGGCGATGACGCTGGAATTAGCCTTGATGTTGAGTACCTGTACCAAGCGCCTTGAATTCGTGTGTTTCGTGTGTTTCGTGGTTGACGAAGTCGGTCCGGTCGGGAGAACCACGACTCATCACCCTTTCTTCTGCCTGGTCGGCCGCTGTTTCTCGAGCGCGGCAGCATTGGCCAACTCCATCGTCTCTTCCCCCATCCGCAGTGCGTAGATGCCTCGCGCCGTCAACCGTTCGACCACCGGGTCGGGAATAGCCCAACTGCCAAACACACAAATCAGCCGTCGTCCCTTGTACTCGGGAAAGTAATCGAAGAAGCTCCGGCCCTTGTCAGCGAACGCCTCGGCGTATTCGATCGACGGCGTGGATTTGGCCTCGCCCAGAATGACGGCGTCGGGGCCGACCACCAGCGTATCGAACTCGGTCTCGGTCTGGCCGTGACGACGCGATCGGCGGATCATGAAATCGTCGATGCTCGGAAACTGGAAGTGGTCGCGAGCCAGTCGCCTGAGGTTCGGCGCCAGGATATCCTCGATGATGGTGCCGAGCTTATTGGCCAGATCGCCCCATTGCTTGTTGATGTCCTTTCGCCAAGACCGCACCTCGGCTTCGAAACGGGCCATACGTTCCTCGGCGGCCTTGTGGCGCTCCTCGGCCGCTTGGTTTCTTTCCTCGGCGGCCTTGTGGCGTTCTTCGGCCTGCTTGTTCTGACGCGCCATCTGGGTCATAAACTGACCGAACAAGGCTTCGAGTCGGTCCACCCGGTCCTCGATTGTCGCATACGGCATACGCGAGCAGATTAAGCGGTTCACCAGCGATTCGCAAGAGGGGGACAACCCTGAATCCACCAGTAGCGCACGAAGGCGAGGATCGAGAACGGGTCGGGTTTGGTTTGGAACCGGTTCGTTGGAGCTGTTCCGGCGTTGTCTGCCGGACGGCTACGCCTCCGTAGCCGCCGTCGTGAGACGGCGCTGATCGAAGTGGTTGATGGTCGGTGGTTGATGGTTGATGGTCTGAAGACAAAGCCGTACCCCTTGGCCATGCCGGAAGATCTGCTTGTCGAAGTGCGGGAGGCGGCTGGGGCGAGGGGGTTTTCGCTGGCTACCGCAATGCGCCAGAGCATCAAGCTGGGCCTGCCCCGATTGCGTCAACAGTTGGCCCCGGTCACCGCCCGCGGGGTCAAGCGCCACCGAAGAACTTGCGGATCTCGAGGAGCACCTCGATCAGGCGGTCGACCTCGGCCGCCGTGTTGTAGAAATAGAAGCTGGCCCGCGCCGTCGAGACGATGCCGAGCTTGCGCATGAGCGGTTGATTGCAGTGATGGCCGCCGCGGAGCGCCACGCCAAACCGGTCCGCCACGGTGACCACGTCATGCGCATGGATGTCATCGAGCAGAAAACTCACCACGCCCGCCCGATGCTCGGGCGGACCGAACAGGCGGAGGCCCGGGATCTCGCGCAACCCAGTGACGGCATACGCCGCCAACTCCTGGTCGTGAGCGAAGATGTGGTCCCGCCCGATCGCCTCGATGTAGTCGATCGCCGCGGCCATCCCGATGGCGCCGGCAATATTGGGCGTGCCGGCCTCGAACTTGTGCGGCACGGCGTCCCACTGACTCTCGAAAAAATCGACGCTCGAAATCATGTCGCCGCCCCCTTGCCACGGCGGCATCTGATCGAGAAGCTCCCTGCGTCCGCACAACGCCCCGATCCCGGTCGGTCCGCAGATCTTGTGGCCCGAAAAAGCCAGAAAATCGCATCCGATCGCCTGCACATCGACCGGCAGATGACCGGCGCTCTGCGCCGCATCGACAACCGTCACAATCCCCCGCTCGCGCGCATGGGCACACAGGGCAGAGACGGGATTCACCGTGCCCAGCGTGTTCGAGACGTGCGTGAAGGCGAAGAGTTTCACCGGCGGCACCAGTAGGGCATCGAGTCGACGCAGATCAAGCAGCCCGTCGTCTCCGGTGACCGGCAGGTAGACCAGACGCGCCCCCGCGCGGCGCGCGGCGAGTTGCCACGGCACGAGGTTGCTGTGGTGCTCCATCTCCGTCAGCAGGATGGAGTCGCCGGGCCGGAGATTGGCCGCGCCCCAGGCGTTGGCCACGAGGTTGATCGACTCCGTCGTGCCGCGGGTCCAGATGATCTCGTCGGGGCCGCGCGCATTGAGAAAGCGTGCCACGCGCGCCCGGGCGCCCTCGTAGGCGGCGGTGGCCCTGTTGCTCAGCTCGTGGAAGCCGCGGTGCACGTTCGCGTTGTCGCTGCGGTAATACCGTTCGATCGCCTCGATGACCGCCAGCGGCTTCTGGCTCGTCGCGGCGTTGTCCAGGTAGACAAGCGGCCGCCCGTTCACCTGCCGATCGAGGATAGGGAAGTCGGCCCGCAACGCCTCCCAATCGACAGGTGGCGGGGCCGAAGGGGAGGCAGAGGACGGTGCCGATGGCGGAGTCTGGGTCTGGTGCAGGTTCATTGGATCAAGGGGCGGTAGCCCGCATAGTTCACACCCGGTCTGTGCACATGGCAGTCAGACTTCGCAAGAGGACTGGTATGCGGGCTAGAGCCGCGGAGCGAGCGCGATGCGATCGAGGCGAGGGCCGGACTTGATTTGCCGATGCCATGGTCGGGATTTCAGGCTAGTAGAGCCCCAGAGCCAGCTTCGCGGCATCGGAGAGCATGCTTTGCGTCCAGGGAGGGTCCCAGACCAGGTCGACCTGCACATCCTCGACTCCATCGAGCGACTGGACCTTGTCCCGCACATCCTGCTGGAGAATGGGCCCCATGCCGCAGCCGGGAGCTGTCAGGGTCATCTTGATGTCGACCTTGAATGTGCCGTCGGTCGATCCGGGTTCGAGGGCGCACGAGTAGACCAGCCCCATATCGACGATGTTGACCGGGATCTCGGGATCGTAACAGGTCTTCAGGGCATCCCAAATGAGCTTCTCGACTTCCTCGCGCGTGCGGACGGTGGCGGCGGTCTTGGGCGGCGGCGCCAGACACTCGAGTCCCAGCGCGTCGGCGTCGCGTCCGTCAATGCGGAACATGTTCCCATTGACCACGACGGTGTAGCTGCCACCCAGGGCCTGGGTCACCCGCGCGCTCTCGCCGGCCAACAATGTGACGGGTGTGCCGGCCGGCACCAGCGTGGCCGCCACGTCCCGCTTCAGAGCAATGCAATCAGCCGCAACCATAGGAGATTAAGCGCCCCCCTCCTCGGTGGACACCGGGTCGCTCTTCCCTTCGAGAGCCGCCAGAACAGCGTGCCAGGAAAGAATCGCGCACTTCACGCGAGCCGGGAACTTGTGCACACCCGCAAAGATCGAGAGCTTGCCCAGATCGTCTCCGCCCGCCTGCCCCGTCGTAAGCATCGCACGGACGCGCTCGAACAGGGCCTCGACTTCCTGCTTGGTCCGGCCTTGCAGACACTCGGTCAGGATCGAGGCCGAGGCCTTCGAAATCGCGCATCCGGACCCCTGAAATGTGATCTCGCGGATCACATCCCCCTCACAGCGCAGGTAAAGCGTCACGTTGTCGCCGCACAGCGGGTTGTGTCCCTGGGCAGTCCGATTCGCATCCGGCAGCGCCCGGAAGTTCCGCGGACTCCGGCTGTGGTCCAGAATCACCTGCTGATACAGGTCGTTGAGATCGTCCATCATGAGTGAGGCGCCGCGGCGTCGAGCCGCACCTGCGCGTCCCGTTCGAGCCGGTCCCACACCAGGCGGTCCAACGCCTGGCGGACCGGGCCGCACTGGACACGGTCGATAATCTCTCCGGCAAAGGCGTGAATCAACATCCGCCGCGCCGTCTCGACCGGCAGTCCGCGGGTCCGCAGATAAAAGACGGATTCCGGATTCAACTGTCCGATCGTCGCGCCGTGGGAGCACTTGACATCGTCGGCGTAGATCTCGAGCTGTGGCTTCGTGTTCACCGATGCGCTGTTGGACAACAGAAGGTTCTTGTTGGTTTGCTTGGCGTCGGTCTTCTGCGCGTCGGGCCGGACCAGGATGCGTCCGTGAAACACGCCCCGGGATTGGCCCGACAGAATCCCGTTGAAATACTCGTGGCTGGCGCAATGCGGTTGGGCGTGGTCGACCACCATGTGATGATCCGCCAGTCGCTTCTCCGTGGTGACATAGAGTCCGTTCAAAATCGCCTCGAGTCCCGGACCGGCCAGCGTCAGTCCTATGTTCTGGCGGGAAAGCCGTGCGCCCAAGGCGAAGCTGTGCGCCGCCAACTGCGCGCTCCCAGCCACCACAGCCCGCAGTGCACCCATGTGAAAAGCCTCGGGCCCCTCGTCCTGGAACCGCACATGCTCGACCTGCGCGCCCTCGCCGACCACGAGCTGGGTCAGGGTGTTGGTGAAAGTCGCCGCCCCTCCCAGGCTGGCGTACTGTTCGATCACCATCACCCGGCTGTTGGCCTCAGCCACCAGCACGTTCCGCGGATGGGACGCCAGACCCGGCTCGATCCCGGACGAGAGAAACAGGGCATGGATCGGCTCGGCCACCGCGACTCCCGCCGACACATGCAACACGATCCCATCGGTGCAATAGGCGTCGTTGAGGGCGCGAAAGGCGCGGTCCTGACCTTCGTGCCAACATGCAAGCTGTTGTTCGAGCCAAGCGCCGTCAGCCCGCAGGGTCTGGCTTAGACCGCGCACTTGGACCTTATCTTCCACGGCCTCGATTCTCGACAGTTCGGGCGCAAAATGCCCATCCACAAAGACCAACCGCAGCCCTGACATTCCGGCCAGGGACAAGCGATCGAGATCGGCGACGCTCACCGCGCGCGCCTGCGGACGCGGCAGCGGGCGAAACGGCAACGCCTCGATCGGAGCCAGGTTGGTGAACCGCCAGTCTTCGTGGCGCAATGTGGGCAGACCTTGTTCGGCAAATCGGGCGAGTCCGGCCTTGCGAATCCCAAGCATCCAGTGTGGTTCGCCGTCGGAGGCAGCGACCTCCGCCACGGACGCAAAGGGCTCTACAAACCGCCCCAGCCGGGCGGGGGGACTGTCGTTCGCATCCATGTTCAGAAAACAGTCAAGACGCCATGAAACATGCGGGTTAGGCGGCAACCGGTTCAGTCGGCACAATCCAATCGTACCCCCGATCCTCGAGTTCGAGAGCCAGCTCCTTGCCTCCGGAGCGCACGATCCGTCCGTCCATCAGCACATGTACGCGATCGGGCACGATGTGGTTGAGCAGCCGCTGGTAATGAGTGATGACAAGGGCGGACCTGTCGGGCCGTCGGAGTTGGTTCACCCCGTTCGCCACCACGCGCAACGCGTCGATGTCGAGACCCGAATCGGTCTCGTCCAGGACGGCGAGCGTCGGTTCGAGCACCGCCATCTGGAAGATCTCGTTGCGCTTCTTCTCACCCCCCGAGAACCCGACATTCACGGCTCGCTTGAGCAAATCCTCGTTCAATTCGAGCAGCCGAATCCTGTCCTTGACCAGGCTCAAAAACTCGATCGCGTCCACCTCGGGCAGTCCCCGGTGCTTGCGCACCTCGTTGAGCGCGGCCTTGAGGAAGTATGTGCTGTTGACCCCCGGAATCTCGACAGGATACTGGAAGGCAAGAAAAACGCCTGCGCGCGCCCTCTCCTCGGGACTCAGGGCGAGCAGGTCCTGGCCGAGGTAAGTGACCGAGCCCTGGGTCACCTGGTAGCCTTCCCGGCCCGCCAGAAGGGACGCCAGGGTGCTCTTGCCGCTGCCGTTGGGCCCCATGATGGCATGCACCTCGCCGGGTAGAATGGTGAGGTTGATGCCCTTGAGAATCGCGCGGTTGTCCACACCCGCCTCGAGGTTTCTGATGTCAAGAATCGGTTCCATCTTCAATCTGTCTTCCATGGTTATCGCGGCGGCCTGTCCGGCCCGTCCCATCCGCGTTGTCAAATCTTAGCCGACACTCCCCTCGAGGCTCACCCCCAGGAGCTTCTGCGCCTCGACGGCGAACTCCATCGGGAGTTCGCGAAACACCTCTTTGCAGAAGCCGTTGACAATCAGGTTCACCGCGTCCTGTTTCGAGAGACCGCGTTGATTGCAGTAGAAGATCTGGTCCTCGCCGATCTTCGAGGTGCTGGCCTCGTGCTCGATTTGGGCAGTCGGATTCTTCACCTCGATGTACGGGAATGTGTGCGCCCCGCACTGGTCGCCAATCAGGAGCGAATCGCATTGCGAAAAGTTGCGCGCTCCCGTGGCTGTCGGACGCATCTGCACCAGGCCGCGGTAGCTGTTCTGGCCGCGTCCGGCCGAGATGCCCTTCGAGACAATCGTGCTGCGGGTGTTCTTGCCCACATGAATCATCTTGGTGCCGGTGTCCGCCTGCTGGCGATGATTGGTCAGCGCCACCGAGTAAAACTCGCCGACCGAATCGTCGCCCAGCAAGACGCAGCCCGGGTATTTCCAGGTGATGGCCGAGCCGGTCTCGACCTGGGTCCAGGAGATCTTCGAGCCGCGCCCCCGGCAGAGGCCGCGCTTGGTGACGAAATTGTAAATGCCCCCCTTCCCATCCTTGTCGCCCGGATACCAGTTCTGCACGGTCGAGTACTTGATCTCCGCGCTGCCCAGCGCAATCAACTCGACCACGGCGGCGTGGAGCTGGTTCTCGTCGCGCATCGGCGCCGAGCACCCTTCGAGATAACTGACGTAGCTCCCCTCGTCCGCGACAAGCAGCGTCCGCTCGAACTGCCCCGTGTTGGCCGTGTTGATCCGGAAATAGGTCGACAGTTCCATCGGGCAGCGCACCCCCTTGGGCACGTAGCAGAAAGAGCCGTCGCTGAACACCGCCGAGTTGAGCGCCGCAAAGAAGTTGTCCGTATACGGAACAACGGTCCCCAGGTACTTTTCGATCAGGTCCGGGTGTTCCCGAACCGCTTCTGAGAAGGAGCAGAACACGATCCCCTGTTTCGCGAGTTCTTTTCGGAACGTGGTCGCCACCGAAACGCTGTCCATGACCGCGTCCACCGCCACTCCGGTCAGCCGCTTCTGCTCATCGAGCGAAATGCCCAGCTTGTCGAAGGTGCGCCTCAACTCGGGATCGACCTCGTCGAGACTGTTCAACTGCGCCTTGGGCTTGGGTGCGGCGTAATAGATGATCTTCTGATAATCGATTGGCGGATAGGTGGCCTTCGGCCACGAGGGCTCCGTCATCGTCAGCCAGTGTCGATACGACCGCAGCCGCCACTGCAACAGGAACTCCGGCTCGCGCTTCTTGGCGGAGATCGCGCGGATGATCTCCTCGTCGAGCCCCGGCGGCAGGGCCTCGGTCTCGATGTCCGACACAAAGCCGTACTTGTAGTCGCTCTGAACAAACTGGTCGATGGTCGACTGCGGGGTGCTCATGAAATCAATGGGCGCCGGTGCGATCGGCAGGAGGTCTGAGACGCGTCGTGAATCGTCACAGGCGCCCCCTGCTTCCGTTTGGCCGCACACTCCGGACAATAACCGCGAAACAGGATCTCGAAATTCCGGACGCGAAAGCCCGGCGGCATCTCCAGCCGCAGTTGCCCGCCGGCTCCGCCCGGATCAATGTCGAATGCGCCGCCGCATCCATCGCAGTAAAAGTGATGGTGGTGCTGCATGTTCGAACAATACCGCGTCGCCTTCCGATCATGATTGACTTGCCTGACCAAACCGCACGTGACCAGCGTCTCGAGACAGTTGTACACCGTCGCCATCGAAATGTCCGGCATCGCGGACTTGGCCCGCATGAACACTTCTTCGGCGCTGGGATGATCCCGTTTCAGAAGCAGGACGTTATAGACCTGCCGGCGCTGCGCCGTCAATCGCCGCCCCGTCCGGGCGAGCTGTTCACTGAGGCGTTCGCCAGCGTCATCGATGCTCACCGGCTTCTTCATCAAGGCTCACCATAGCCTCGACGTCGGACTTGTCAATATTTGGAATTGTTCTAAATGTCTAAAAGCCGGACTTTGAACCTGCCGCTGCGCCGGCTCGCCGCAGCACACCATCCGGTTTCGGACAGGCTCTGCGATCGGAGCTCTCCCCTCGAAGAAACAGCACAGGCGACGTCGAGCCGAGGATCGGCCCCGTCGCGCTGCCCTCGCGAAGGTTGAGGCAGAGCGTCTCGCTCCGCAGGGAATCCGAGGACAAACCGTAAAGAAACGCGATCTCCACGAATCCGACCTTGTCAAGGGTTGGTTCGAAGGACTGAGCAAAGGGGGCGTTGGTGCGTACAGGAGGAAAATTGGAATGCCAGTCGTACGGGTCTGGCATGCCGTAGTTGATCACATGGTCATACACTGTGATCGTCCCCTGGCTCAAAGCGGCCCAGGAAATCGACCACATGAGAACCACTTGTACCCACAGACGCCCAGGATGGAGTTCAGCAGTGCCGCAGAAGGAAGACCTTTTCATAGTAGCACCTCTTTTCGCGAGTTGCTGGGAATGGACATCGGTGCGAACACCGCGTGTTCGAACTGCCGTGGAGATCCAGTTATTTATGAGACACTACACTAGGTCGGGGTGCGTGTAATCCACGCCAGTGTCGATCACGGCCACCACGATGTCGCGGTTCCCCCCCGGGCGGCAGGCCCTGGCTTTCGAGGAATGCCCATGCCTCGGGCAGTTTGGCCGCCGCCAGGTGCAGTTGCTGTGCATACAACGGGTCCGTGTCAGGCCCAGGTATGATCCCGCCACCGCCCATGAGACCGACCCTTCGACTCCCACCCGAACTCGAAAGACCGCCCTGGCCGCCTTCTGGGGGACGGGACGGCTTGACCGGCCCATCCGCCAGCTTGCGCAAGTAGTCCGGTTCAACCATCTCGATCCCGGGTTGACCAGTCAACGCCTCGACGGCGGGTGCGGTGGCCCCGCTTGTCTTGGCGCGAAACCAGCGCGTCAGGTCCGGTTGAGCGGTGCGACTCCCGGCGGACATCGTCCGTACCGGCGGGCTGGCATTGGGAAACACGGCATCGAGTTGCGTGATCCCGTGTGCGCCCAACACGCGGTTCAGACTCGCCTGGCGCGTCAGCCCCGCACCGCACCGCGCCGCGGCCCAGCCAGTCCGGCTCCGCGCTTCCCGTAAACCGCCACGTCCGGCGCGAACTTGACGACCAACTCGCCGTCCCGGTAGTCCCGCCCGGACGCCGGCTGGTAGGGTCGCGAGGCGTTCAGCTTATCGAACGGCGAGTACGCGTGTTTGGGAAGGGGTTTCGAGGAGTCGTTCCGGAAAGGCCCGTACCGGCTAGGCTAGGCAGCGACCGCGGGGTTCCCAGCCGGATCGAATTCAGACTCCGCATGCGATGGAAACAAGGAGGCGGCCAGCCAGACTGCCACCGGCAGCAGGCTCGATAGTGATTTCATCATGGTGTTCGTCCCTCCCTACGGCACGAGCACGCGGTTCGGCTCGACGCTGGTATGGACCATGCCAGTGAGTCCCGCAACACTCCCGTCGGAGAGCAGCACGTTGCCCATGCGTCGGTGCATCTCGTCGGTCCAACCCAGCGCGTGCTTCGAGCTGAAGAGGACCCACCCGGGGGACACCGGTTGCCCGTCCAGGGTCAGGTTGCGGTCGCCAGCCAGGAGCACTGGCGGACGGCTTTCGCCGGCATCCGCGCTCACGAAGTAACTGCTCTTCTCCCAGGGCACGGACAGCGGCCTCGGAGGAACCATCGACGCACTGCCGGTGGTTTCGAGAGCCGCGCGCGGGTCGGCTGGACACAACACCACGCTAGGGGTGGCTAGCTCGTGAGCCGCGGCCTGGTAGAAATGGCGCGGGTCTCTGACCCAGTTCGAGGGGCCAACGGTGCCGGGAAACAGGGCGACCTCAGAGTCGAGATTCGTGCGGACCGACATGGGGACTCGATCACCCGAATCCGTGGCGAACAAGCGGGTGGCGATGCCGATCTGCTTGAGATTGTTGGCGCAGGTGATCCGTTGGGACTTTCGCTTGGCCCTATCCAAGCTGGGCAGGAAGAGGAGAGCAAGGACAGCCAGAATGACCAGAATGACGGCCACTTCAATGAGCGTGAGCGCTTGGCAGCCTCTCTCCTCGACGCGGTCCGCCAAGAGGCGCTTCTGAGGGTTGAAGTTCATGGCTCAAACCCTACAGCGCAAGCCGGCCCAGGTTCAATGCCGCGTTGTGCCTCGACAGGGCCGCCATTTCCTTGGATTCTCCCGCCGAGACCGATGTCATGAAGACTCTCGTTGCTTTGCTCGCCGTCACCGTCGGCCTGCCGTTCGCGCCATGGCTCCGCGCCGAGGCTGCGCGGCCGAATGTCGTCCTGATCATCTCGGACGACCAGGCCTGGGCGGATTATTCGTTCATGGGGCACCCGCACATCGCGACGCCCAACCTGGATCGCCTTGCCGCTCAGTCGCTGACCTTCACTCGCGGTTACACACCCGTGCCGCTTTGTCGCCCGTCGCTGGCCAGCATCGCCACCGGCTTGTACCCCCACCGCCACGGTGTCGTCGGCAACGATCCCGACCTGCCGGACAAAGGCGTGAATGCGATGGCGGCGCGTGGCGAACCGCGATACGCCGCTTATTACGGCGCCATCATCGAGCACTTCCAGAGGCGGCCCAACCTCATACGCGACCTCACCTCCCGCGGCTATGTCGCGTTCCAAACCGGCAAGTGGTGGGAAGGCGATCCCATCAAGACCGCCGGCTTCACCCACGCCATGACCCAAGGCGAAGGCAAGGGTGGCCGACACGGCGATGCCGGTTTGACCATAGGTCGTGAAGGGCTCGATCCGGTCTATCGCTTTATCGAACAGGCCGAGGAGAAGCCGTTCTTTGTCTGGTACGCCCCGATGTTACCACACGCGCCGCACACGCCGCCAAAGGATTTGCTGCAGAAGTACCTCGCCCGGACGCCGAGCGAGCCCGTGGCCCGCTACTGGGCCTGCGTCGAGTGGTTCGACCAAACCTGCGGGGACCTGCTCCGTCATCTCGAGGACCGAGGCCTGCGCGAAAACACAATCGTTTTGTACACAGCCGACAACGGCTGGCTCCAGGACCCTGCCAACGCCAACCGCTTTGCGCCGCGCTCGAAGCTCACCTCCTACGAGGGCGGGGTGCGCACGCCCATGATGATTTCCTGGCCTGGCCGCGTGAAGCCGCGGTTTGACCGCAACCATCTGGCCAGCAATCTCGACCTCTGGCCGACGCTGGCCGCCCTGCTGGAAACGCCGGTCCCGCCCGGTCTGCCTGGCCTCAACCTCACGGATGCCAAGGCGGTCGGCAAACGCACCCGCCTCTACGGCGAGCAGTACGCCCACAACATCGCCGACGTCGATGCGCCCGCCCGCAGCCTGCAGCACCGCTGGATGATCGACGGTTGGTGGAAATTGATCGTTCCCGACCCGCGCCAACTCCCCGCCGCCCGCCCCGAACTCTATGACTTGCGCCGTGACCCATGGGAGAAGGCGGATTTGGCGGCAGAACAGACGCGTCGCGTGAAACAACTCGGCCAGCGGCTCGACACGTGGTGGACGCCAGGGTACGGGCCATGAACGGGCTCCGACTCGGTCTCGGCGAAGTTTCTAACCCGCATGGTGGTCCTCTTGCGAAGTCTGACCGTCATGTGCATCGACGGGGTGTGAAATATGCGGGTTAGCGAGGCTTCGCCTCAGACCGAGGCGGCGCGTGACAACTCGTCTGCGCTGGCCAGCGCTTGATCGTACACCTTCAGTTTGTCCAGGGAGAACATCCTTCCCTCTTCGTGCTGCTCGCCACAGATCGATGAAGTGTGCGATGAAGTCCAAACCGAATAATGTCCAAATTCCAGCGCCGCGTGGGGCCTGCCTGCCGCGCCTGCCTGTGCCGTGCCCGACACGGCAGACAGGCCGCTGCGCTTTGCGGCGCAGGCAGGGCACGCGGCCTACAGCGGGAGTTTCCATCCGTCGCAGGCCCGGTGCCCTCACCGGGCGATAGAATACCAACAACTATCAGATGCACCGCTTTCCGCACGCTTTCCGGTTGTGTGCTCCCGCCGGTCGTGGTTGAATTGACCCGTGGAACTCATCATACGCCCCGATGCCGACGCGGCCGCGGATTTGGTTGCGCAGATCATGGCGCGCGATCTGCGGTCCAATCCCCATCTTGTCCTGGGCCTGGCGACCGGCCGGACCATGGAACGAGTTTACGCCCGCCTGGTGCAGTTCCATCGGGATGAGGCACTGGATTTCTCCCTGTGCTCGACATTCAACCTCGACGAGTATGTCGGTTTGCCGAGCAGCGACCGCCATTCCTACCGCTACTACATGAACCACCACCTGTTCCTCCAGGTGAACATCGATCTGCGCAACACGCATCTTCCCGACGGCACCGCGCCGGATCTGGATCTCGAGTGCCAGCGTTACGAACAGAGCATCCGCCGTTTCAACGGGATCGACCTCCAGCTGCTCGGTCTGGGCCAAGCCGGCCATATTGGGTTCAACGAACCGCTCTCGGCCTTGCGCTCCCGCACCCGTGTCAAGGCGCTTGCGCCGGCCACTCTCGCCCAGAATGCCGGCCTGTTCGACGATCCGGCCCTGATGCCGCGTCGCGCCATCACCATGGGTGTCGGCACGATTCTCGAAAGCCGCCGCTGCCTGCTCCTGGCCACCGGCGAACACAAGGCGGACATTATTGCCAAGGCCGTCGAAGGCCCGATCACCGCCATGATCTCGGCCACGGCGCTTCAGCTGCATCAACGGTGCACGGTGGTAATCGACGAGGCCGCCGCCTCCAGGCTCGAAGGCGCCGACTACTACCGATGGATTTTCGAAAACGAGCCTGAATGGGAGGCGTTCCGACGATGACGCGCCCGACCTCCGATCAGATCACCTGGTCAGCGCCCCAGACTCCCCCGAGGCGAGATCCCTCCGCGCGACCGCGTCCGGCCCCTTTCCCCCCTGCCCTATGACGACGGCTCCGCTCCCCATGCGCACGTTCACAGTCGACTGCCTCGCCGTGCGCGTTCACTCCACGCAAAGCCATTTGGCCGCCGATGCGGCCGACGCCGTGGCGCGGCATCTCGAACAGGCCCTCGAGGCCAGGCCGCAAGCGGCCGCGATCCTGGCGTCGGCCACTTCACAAATCCAGTTCCTGGACGCGCTGGCCGGGCGTTCCGAGATCGACTGGTCGCGGGTCACCGTGTTTCACATGGACGAATACCTCGGCATCAGCGCCGACCACCCGGCCAGCTTCCGCAGATTCATGCGGGAACGGGTCGAATCCCGGCTTCGCCCCCAGGTGTTTCATTCCATAGGTGGCGATTGCCTCGAGCCGCTGGTCGAGTGCGACCGGTACGCGGCTCTGCTGCGCGCCCAGCCAATCGACTTGTGCTGTCTGGGCATCGGGGAGAACGGACACGTGGCGTTCAACGATCCACCCGTGGCGGACTTCAACGATCCTCGACTGGTTAAGCTGGTGAAATTGGACGAGCCGTGCCGGCGCCAGCAGGTCGGCGAAGGATGTTTCCCAACCCTCGAATCCGTCCCCCAATACGCGTTCAGCCTCACCGTGCCCGCCTTGTGCGCGGCTCGAAAGATGGTGTGCGTCGTGCCGGAGCGCCGCAAGGCCGACGCCGTGCGGCGCGCGCTGCGCGGCCCGGTCTCGACCGCCTGCCCAGCATCGATTCTCCGCCGCCAGCCCCATGCAACACTGTTTCTAGATGCCGAGTCGGCTGCCGAGGTTTAGCGAGTCCCTGACTCGAGACAATCAGCGTCATCGATCAGTGCCTCTCCCGCCAACGCAGGATCGGCCCTCCGAAAGGGGGATTCATGGGCAGCATTGACATTCAGCGGTTTAATGCGCACGGGGACCATGAACCGGTGCGGAGCGGCCCTGCCTGCCGGCAGGCAGGGCCTAGTCGCCCCAAACTCCTTCAAAAACGCTCTTCGGCGGGGGGCGAGACCCTGCCTGCCGGCAGGCAGGCGTCTCCCCTCCAAGGTTCGATTCACGGGCAGATGCTTAAAACTGCTTTTCCTGGGCCGCTGGTTTCTCTAGGCTCCGCCCGGTTTGCTGGATGCATCCGGTTTTACGCATAGCCTTGTACGTGGTCCTGGCCGCAAGCGCGGTCTTCTTTGGCTATCGTTTCATGCAGGGGTATGCCGATCGCATGGATCGCGCGGCCCATCGCTACGAGAGCGAGATGACATCCGCCCCCGTCGAGGCCGAGCCCGCCAGCGACATCGCCCTCGAGTCCACGAACGCGCTGCCGCCCGCCGCGGATATTCCTCCGGAAACGGAAGGCGATTCCGACACAGCCGCGGCATCGATCAACGAAGTCGCGACGGAGGGGGAAGGCGCAACCACGAACGCCCCGCCGCCGCCCGCCGCGGCGTCAACTCCCCCCTCAGCCGCGGCGCTGCGATCGGGGGGGGTTGGAATCTACGCCGCGCTGGCGCTGGGGGCGGTCATCGGCTTGGCGTTGCTGGTGGCAAGTGATGTGTCGCATTACATGGGGTTGCGGGCGCAACGCGCCCTGTACAGCGACGAAGGCGAGCACGCGAGCAGTCCCGAATACGACCAGGCCGAGCAGGCCTGGGCGAATGGGGATCACATGGAGGCGCTGCGCCTGTTGCGGGATCATCTCAACCGGCACCCCCGTCAACTGCATGCGGCCTTTCGGATTGCAGAGATCTACGAGAAGGATTTGGGCAATCACCTGGCCGCGGCCCTCGAATACGAGGAGATTCTCAAGCACAAGCTCGCTCCCGACCGGTGGGGATGGTCCGCCATTCACCTCTGCAACCTCTACAATCGCATCGGTCAATTCGACAAGACGGAGGCCTTGCTGCGGCAGATTGTCGACGAGTATGGCGAGACGCCAGCCGCCAAGAAAGCCCGCGAACGGCTCGGCATTCCCGAAGCAAGCCCCTTGGCTGGACCGGCCGAAAGCGAACCGCAACCCGCCGCCGGCCCGCAGTTGCCGCCGGGTTTCCGACCCAAAAAGAAGCGATGAGCCAGCCGATTGCCCCTTCCTCACAGGCGTCGCACGCCGCGGCCGCCGGTCCGAAGTTCCAGCCCTACATTCTGCCGGAGGTGACGATGCGCGAGTTCACACCGCGCGCGGTGGTCATGGGCACCCTGCTGGGCATGGTGTTCGGCGCGTCCTCGCTCTATCTCGTCCTTAAGGTCGGGCTGACGGTCAGCGCATCGATTCCCGTGGCGGTGATTGCCATTACGCTGTTTCGCTTGCTCTCCAAGTTCGGATTCAAGGATGCGACCATCCTGGAGAACAACATCGTTCAGAGCGCCGGATCCGCCGGCGAGAGTATCGCGTTCGGCGTGGGAGTCACCATGCCCGCCATCCTGATTCTGGGCTTCGACCTCGAGCTCACGCGCGTCTTGCTGGTGGCGATTCTGGGCGGGCTTCTGGGCGTGCTGATGATGATCCCGCTCCGCCGGGCGCTCATTGTGGCTCAGCACGGGATACTGAAGTACCCGGAAGGCACGGCCTGCGCCGAGGTGCTCAAGGCCGGCGCCTCGTCGGAATCCAAGGCGCTCTCCTCCGAGGCGCAGAAGGCCCAAACCATCGCGGGTCTGGGTGCGCAGACCAACCCGGCCACCATCTTCATCGGATTCGCCATCGGGCTTGTTTACAAGACCCTCATGAAGCTCTTCCTCCTGTGGAAGGAAATCCCGGAGAGAATCTTCGGCGCGCCGTACAAGGGCGCGTCGGTCTCGGCCGAAATCTCACCCGAACTGCTCGGCGTCGGGTACATCATCGGCCCGCGCATTGCCTCGATCATGTGCGCGGGGGGCGTGCTCTCGTACCTGGTCTTGATCCCGGCGATCAAGTTCTTCGGCGATCATGTCGCAGGGGTGGTGCCGCCGGGAATCCGGCCGATCGGCGAAATGGGCCCCCACGAACTGCGCGGGGCCTATGTGCTCTACATCGGAGCCGGCGCCGTGGCGGCGGGCGGCATCATCAGCGTGTTGCGTTCCCTCCCGATCATTCTCCACGCCTTGCGCAGCGGTTTGCGCGACTTCAGCGGGGCGCGCGGCGGCGCGACAGGCGGTCTGCGCACCGATCGCGATCTGCCTTTGAGTTTCATCCTCATCGGCATCCTGGCTTTGCTGGCGGCCATCTCGCTCTCGACCCCGCTGAACATGAATCTCCTCGGAGCGCTCATGATCGTGGTGTTCGGCTTCATCTTCGTCACGGTCTCCTCGAGGCTCACCGGCGAGATTGGTTCGTCCTCGAATCCCATCTCCGGCATGACGGTCGCCACGCTGCTGTTGACCTGCTTGATCTTCCTGATGCTCGATTGGACCGAGGCGCGGTACTACGTCACCGCGCTGTCGGTCGGCGGCATTGTCTGCATCGCCTCCTCGAACGGCGGCACGACTTCCCAGAGCATCAAGACGGGTTACCTCGTCGGAGGCACGCCGCGCGCGCAACAGCTCGCGCTGCTGCTCGGGGCCCTCGCCTCCGCTCTGATCCTGGGTCCGGTCCTGATGCGGCTCAACTCGACCACAACGGTTTACGTCCCGGTAGGCTCCTTGCCCAACATCCCGGCCACACTGCGAGCCGACGCGACGGCGCTCACGAAGCGGGAAGCGCTCCAAGGGCCGCAAGCCGTCACCGACACCCGGGAATACCTGGTCTGGCATAACACCGATCAGCGGCTCGGCCCGGAGGGGCGTTACCTGGTGGACGACCAGGGAGCGCCGGTCTACCTGGTCGACCCGGGCATCAACGGCGCTCACCGGACCCGTCCGGACGGCTCGACAGTCGAGAAGTTCGACGCGCCCAAGGCGGTGCTGATGAGCTACATCATCAAAGGCATCCTCAGCCGCGAACTGCCCTGGGGACTGGTGCTGGTCGGCGCCGCGATTGCGCTGGTCCTCGAGATGTCGTTCCTGCCGTCCCTCGCATTCGCCACCGGGGTCTATCTCCCGTTGTCCTCGTCGTCCCCGATCTTCATCGGCGGACTGGTCCGCTGGCTTGTGGACCTGTACGTTCGAAAGAAGCACGTCAGCGCCAGACTGACCGAGGACCAATTGGCCGCTGAGGGTGACAAGAGCGCCGGGGTATTGATGGCCTCGGGCTACATCGCCGGAGGCGCGATTGCGGGTATTCTGATCGCTTTCGTTGCCGGGCTCGCCGATCCAAACGAGACCGCCTCCTGGTTCCAGCAGAAACTCGCGGCATTCAACTCGACGATGCTCGCCTGGTCGGCCAACAACCCGCTCGTCACGGGCGGGTGGGCCGATCTCCTGGCCCTCCTGCCCTTCCTGGTCCTGGTCGGCCTCCTCTACGGCGCGGGACGCGAACTCATCCTGGCGCGCAAACAACCGGGACGTTAGCTTCATTGGAAGTCAAACGATCACTCACCAAGCGGCTGAGAAGACCATGGGGCATTGTACCGCGCCCCCTCCCGTGCACCGGGCGATCAGACTCTGGGCGATGACTGCAAGACCCGTCAGGCTCACCGGTCGCGCCTGAGCACATACTGGGCGATGGCCTCCAGAGCCTGGGCGCGGCCGCGGAAAGGGGCGAGGGCCTCGAACGCGAGCTGGGTGAGTTCAGCAGCGATTCGCCGCGATCTGTCAAGGCCGACAATGGCCGGGTAGGTCGCCTTTTGCACGGCTGTGTCTTTGCCGGCGGTCTTGCCCAGTTGCTGACTGGTCTGGGTGACATCGAGAATGTCGTCGATCACCTGGAAGGCGAGTCCAACGTGGTAGCCGAAATCGGTGAGAGCGACGAGCTGTCGGGGCGTGCAGTTGGCGCTCATCCCCCCGAGCCGGACCGAGCAACAGAGCAGGGCCGAGGTCTTGCGCTCGTGAATGTAACGCAATTGGGATTTGGAGATCGACTTGCCCTCGGCCTCGAGGTCGGCCACCTGACCGCCCACCAGTTGTAGCGATCCCGAGGCTCGAGCCAACTCGAGAACGATGTCCCGGTGGGAATAGCACGGCCAACCCCGACACTGGGCCGCGATCTCGAACGCCTGGGTCAACAGCGCGTCGCCGGCCAGCACCGCAATGCCCTCTCCGAAGACCTTGTGGTTGGTCGGCTTGCCCCGGCGCAGATCGTCGTTGTCCATGGCCGGCAGGTCGTCGTGGATCAGGGAGTAGGTGTGGATGCACTCGACGGCGCAGGCCAGAGGCATGGCCTCGGCTCGGCGTCCGCCGCAGGCTTCGGCGGCTGCCAGGCAGAGCGCCGGTCGCATGCGTTTGCCGCCGGCGAACAGGGAATAGCGCATGGCCCGATGGATGGTGACGGGCTTGACGGTTGCCTTGGGGAGAAAGGCATCGAGAGCGCGGTTCACGGCCGAGGCGCTCTTCTCGAGATAGGCGGCCAGGTCAAACGATTTGCAGGGCGTCACTGCCTCTGCGCGACAACGTGCAGGCATGTCCCTGCATGTAGGCAATCGCAAAGGCCGACGCAAGCACAGACTCAACGGGCTGATGCCCTCGGGCGAGTGTGCGGTCGTGCGATCGGTCGCTCCTGTGAAATCCCACGGGGTGCTGGCACGGCGATTCGCCCAGGTGACAACTCGGTTGGGGAGCAAGGCGTACCGCTATCTATAATGCGTGACCGCGCCCGGCAGGCATCCTGAATGATCCTGCCCATGCCACGGGCAGGACGTGGCTTCGCCATATCCAGCCCGGACTGCAACCAGATAACGCCCGTTCCCGAACAGGACAAGGCCAGCGGCAGCGACTGGATTCGTGCAGGGTTGGTTCTCGGTGTCGTAGGTCCAGACGATGTCACCGGTGCGCTTGTTTCGCACGACAATCGCGCCCGGGCCGGCATGGGTGTTCTGATAGAAAAAAACGTCGTCCACCCAACCCGCACTCCAACCATCGTCATACACGGTCAGGCCAGTCTGCGGGTCAACCTCAGAATAGCCCTCACTCGTCCACAGGACCTCGCCCGTGCCCGCGTCCAGGCATGTGTACGCCCCTCCGGATGGATGATGCAGTCCGACAAACACACGATTGTCATGGTCGAAGGTCAATGTGGATGTGACTTTGTAGCCGGATCCCCTCAGGTTGCGGCTCCAGAGGATTTCACCGTTCGCGGGCCTCAGAGCGGAGATGCTCGCCCAACAGGTGCTGGCAAAAATGAGGTCCGCGTCTCGTCCGTAGATCGGGTTGTTGTAGGCGTAGTCTCCGGGTGCCCCCCCCGTGAAACCGATGGAAGCCGACTTCCAGACTCGTTCCCCGGTCTTGGCATCGAGCGCAATGATGAAGTTCTCTCCATCGCTGTCGCGTCCGTGGGCGTAGGCGCGGCCATCTTGGATGGACAGAACGGACGTGCCATTGAAATAGCCATCGCCCAGAAAGTAATCGGGAGCGTTCGGATCGGTTGTCCAGACGGCTTCCCATGTGTCGATATTGAAGGCACTGATGGCGCTTTTACCAACGATGTTCCGTCGCAAGAAAGCATGGCGAAGCGAGGCGTCGTAACCGATGTTCTCCTGGTAGACCGTGCCCGTGACGTCGTGCGATTGCAGAATCGTGAAGGTCTCCGCGTCGAGTTCGTACATGACGCTGTTGTAGGCCGCCACGGGACCAGCCCAGAACGAGAAAAGCCTGCCATCGACCAGCAGGGGCGCCGTCTGAAATGAAACACCTTGAATCGACCTCAGCACCGTTCCCGTTTTCAAATCGATCGCGGTCAGTTCCCCCTCAGTACCGGCGCTGGCGCCTGCCCAGTTGGAGTACACCACACCGTCCTGGATGATCATCTGGTGCGCCCAGAGGCTGCGTTCCGCGCTCCACGCCACACCGAAGTCCCACGGCAGATCGGACACAACGGTCACCCCGTTCAGCATGAACTCGTCAACGGTGACATCAAATGTCCCGCTTGCCGACCTCGTCCCGTAGAGGCACGCCATCCCCTCGCCGATCCGCCCATCCGTGACCAGACACGTCTGGATGGGCCTATCGAGGTTCTCCCGATCGAACAACTCAAGCGTCAATTGGTCTCCCACGGCCCAAAACCGCAGCCGGTATTGTTGGTTGGGGTGCAGCGCAGGGAAGTTTTGCTCCCCCAGCACCGCGCCGCCAGGCCCTGTGATGGACAGCGCGGACTCGAACGGGGGGTCCGCCTGCATGAAAGTCAGCAAACCGGCGTAACGCTCCTCGGGAAGCCCGGGGGTGTCACTCTGCCACGTGTCTTGCCCAGAGTTCGCCCGCAACACGATCCCAAACGCCGCGCCTTCCATGGCTTCGCCCCAGCCGATGATGTCCACCACGGCGACGCAGTCGCCATACTCGATGCCAGAACCCGATCGAAGCACGAAGTCCTGGTTCTGTGTGCCTGCCCCCAAAATGCGTCCACAACTCCGATCGGCAAGCACGGTCCAGGTTGGGTGCCACAGGCCATCCGGCAGAACGGATGCCATGTCCCAGGTCGTCCCGCCATCGAACGAGTCGAAAACATGGACGCCCCGAGCCAGTCGGTAAAACCGGCCGGCATCGGCGGGCGGAACAGCCGACCTGTATTCCCCCTCCCCCAACGACACCCGCGCCGGCCGAGGCCTCCACGGCCCAAGAACGGAATCCGATTCCAGCGGGATGTGCCACCCTGGCCATGCCAGATTGGCCCCGTTCGCTCCGTCGGCTTGAATTCTGAGAAGAGCTGGGGCCTGATCCTCCGAGCAGGCCAGGTTGTCCACGGTCAAGTGCGAGCGCGTCGCGGTCCCTGGAGGAACTCCGAATCCGAGGCTGACAGTCGTCACGGGACCTGAGGGCGGCGGACCGGGATCGCTTCCTTGAACCATCGCATCTGGCCCAACTTGATCCGTCAGGTGTTCCCGCACCATGACTGTCTGCGGTTCGTCTCTCAGAGCCACTTGGACGGTGATTTCCAGGGCGGCACCCTCCCGGGTGACGCTCAGTGAGACGGTTCTGGGGTCGCTGCCGTGCGAGACACTCCGCTCGAAGAAACAGCTCTCAATGCCATCCCAGATCTTCGCCAAACCAACCCGGTTGTTCGACACAGACAGCGCGTAGCCCCGCTCTGACGGCTTGGGCAGGAGCGGTCCCGTGAAGCCGACAGCCAGAATCACGCAGGAATCGTTCGTGTCGGCACTCACCAGATCGACGCGGAACTCGACCGGTTGGCCCTCTGGCAGGTCATAGAGGCGTGCGTAGTCGAATCGCGCACATCCCTCCAGCGTCGAGACATCCAACTGACCGTCCGTGATGTCCCAATCGGGCTGGCCGGTCGCCCCCCACAGCATGAACTTCCTTCCGCCTTCAAAGTCATCAATGACATCAGCTTGCCCCAGCGCAAGAAACCACGCCCACAGCGCCGCAGCAGCCATTCGTGCGAACCTGAACCAGCGTCCGGGTTTACGAGCCTCGATCAATGGCATGTGCATGTTCGCTTTCATGGGAAACCGTGACTGAGAGCAGTTTCGTGTTTTTCAAGGGTGTGCGCAAAGATTAATTCCGACTCTGCTGGAGGGGGATGCGGCTCGATGGCGAGAACTTCGACGAGCTCGGTCGAGCCGCAGGGCGGTTCTGAGCTGGGAGGGGGTGATTGAGGAATAGGGACTTAACGAATTTGCGGAACAATCCTCCGCCCATCTGTTTTGCTGGGCCGGATGACAAAGAAGAGCTTGGTACTAACGGACCCCGCGGAGGCAGCGGTGGTCAATGAAATCGTGGTGCGCCTGGTTGGACCGGAGGAGGTCGGGGAGTGGGACCGACTGATGATCCAACACCATTATCTGAAGAGTGCGACGATGGTGGGCGAACAATTACGGTACG
>MWFF01000169.1 GCA_002071485.1 Verrucomicrobia bacterium ADurb.Bin006
CTACGGGACGGCTACGCCTCCGTAGCCGCCGTCGTGAGACGGCGCTGATGTCAGTATTCGCCGGAGCGAGTCAGCGCGGACTGACGTCCGCGGCTACGCGACGGCCGCGGGACGGCTGCGCCTCCGTAGCCGCCGTCGTGAGACGGCGCGATGTCTGCTTTTGACCGGCAGCAGCCACGCCTGGTCCTGCGGCGCTCGACTGGAACCGAGACACTGTTCCGACGTGGGCCGGCGCGCCGGGTTAGCCAGCCTTCTTGTCATCATGCCCTTTCTGGATAAGCATCTCAATTCGTCGCAAACGCTGTGCGGACTGTGAGGTACTCTCAATCACCCGTGCGAATCCGAGCAAACTCAATCCGCTGACAACTCCGCCGAGAAAAACAACCCAACCTGCGACTGTGTTCACCGAGCCAACTCCGAGTCCTGCAAGTGGTGCGGCGACGAGCTCGAAAACAGCCATGCATGTCAGAAAAGCGGCAACTCCCGAACCCTCCATAGGCGGCAGTTCGAGTCCCGGAGGTTGCGGCCCGGGCACTGGTGCGGGAATAGTCCCTGCATTCGGTGGCCGCTCTGGCGGCTTCGGTCGCTCGATAGGACGGCCACGCAGTGGAACTAAGATGGTCTCTTTGCATGTCGGGCATGCAATCGACTGCGTGGCCAACTCTTCTGGTGCGTCAAGTGTCTGACCGCAGTTGGAACAATGGAAACGTATGTCTGGCATAGTGCGTGCGGTAGCCGGCTAACAGTTAGCAATGTATCCGTCCCGGCGGGGCCACGGGCACACGATTCCGTCCCGGTCGTTCTTCCCACCGGGACGAATACATTGATGTTGGACGAAGCCGCAGCCCTCGCGCGGGAATTCACAAGGAAAAGTAAGCCCAAGACCAGGCCGCGAAAAGCAAGAAACCTCGCAGCCGCACGTCGGCGCGGCCACCTTCGGCATTCGGATCCTCGGCGTCAGCGCCCCACCACAGCCGCCTTCCCCGCAGAGTGCGCCCCAAGAGCGGACCAGCGCCCTGCGGGCGCGAAACCCTGCAACCGTCATCGGATTCAACCCACCGAAGCGAGCGTGATCGGCAAGGTCACGCGGAAGATTGTTTCGTCTTCTGGCCGGCTGGTGAAACTGACGCTGCCCGCGAGGTATCTTTCAGTGAGCAATTTGACCGCATAGGTGCTCAACCCCCGGCCTTCTCCCTTGGTCGAGAACGAGCGGTTGAAGACCTGCAGTTGGACCGTGCGCGGCATGACGCCGGGGTTGCGCACCCAGAAGCATAGAGTCTCGCCCGTCTTTTCGCAGCCCAGCCGCACCGCGCCGCCGGCGGGGCAGGCCTCGAGGGCGTTCTTGAGGAGGTTGTTCAGCGCCCGTCCGAGCAACGTCCGATCGCTGGTGAATTCATGATCCACAGCCAAAGGGTCCAGAACGATCTCACGCTCGGCAGCCAACGGGTGCTTCCGATACTGTTCGACGATCCTCCGGAGGACCTGCAACGATGAAAGGCGCGTGGGGACAGCGATCAACTCGTTGGTCTCGGCTCTCGACAGGTCACGTTGCGCGTGTATCTGGTCCACCATATCTCGAAAGCCGGTCTGGGCAATTTCAAGATCGGGCCGCAAGTCCTCGAGCGCCTGGCTGGCGAGGGCTTCGAGCAGTCCGCCCAGGCCGCCGGTGGTGTTCAGCGAATCGTGAAAGAGACTCCCTTCCAGCGCTGAGGGCGCTTCTCGTGGCAGATTTCGCGGCGCTTGACCTTTGTCGCGGGGGGAGCACACTGCCGGGCTCGATTGACGCGATTCGCCCTATATGCAGCACATTCGGAACATCGCCATTATCGCCCATGTCGACCACGGCAAGACGACACTGGTCGATTGCCTTTTGAAACAGTCCGGGACATTCCGGGCCAACGAGGCGATCGCACGCGAGGAACGGATCATGGACTCGATGGATCTCGAGCGCGAGAAGGGGATCACAATCCGGGCGAAGAACGCCGCGTTCAAGTACAGGAATTACCACATCAACATCGTCGATACGCCTGGGCATGCGGATTTCGGGGGCGAGGTCGAGCGGGCGATGAGCATGATCGACGGCGTGCTGCTGGTTGTGGACGCGGCGGATGGTCCGCAGGCTCAGACGCGCTTTGTGTTGCGGAAGGCGCTCGAAGCGGGCGCCAAGCCGATTGTTGTGATCAACAAGATCGACCGGGAGCACGCAAATCCCAAGAAGGTGCTCGACCAGGTATTCGATCTGTTCGTGCAACTGGGGGCGACGGACGAACAGCTCGATTTCCCCTTTGTGTACGCCAGCGCGAAGGACGGCTACGCCCAGCTCGAACTCGATCATGTGCGCGAGTCGATGGAACCGCTCTTCGAGACCATTGTGAAGCGCGTCCCGCCGCCGCGGGCCTTTGCGAGCCAGGGTTTTCAGATGCTTGTGGCCAACCTGGATTATTCCGATTATCTCGGGCGCATCGCGTTCGGGAAAATCCACAGCGGCAAGGTGGTGCAGGGGCAGCCTGCGGTCTGTATCCACGCGAACGGTTCGAAGACCGAGGGCAAGATCACGATGATCTACCACTTCGAGGGACTCAAACGCATCGAGGTGTCCGAGGCCCACGCCGGTGATATCGCCGGGCTGACCGGGTTCGAGGATGTTTTCATTGGCGAGACTTTGGCGGACAGCCCGGATCGGCCGGCCTTGCCGTCCAAGCCGATCGATCCCCCCACCATCCAGATGGAATTCGCGGTCAATGACGGTCCGCTGGGGGGCAAGGACGGCAAACTCGTCACGGCGCGCCATATCGGAGAGCGGCTCGTGAAGGAGACACGCACCAACGTGGCTCTGCGGGTCGAGCCCACGTCCGACCCGAAGGTGTTCAACGTGAGCGGACGCGGCGAGATGCAGATTGCGATCCTCGTCGAGCAGATGCGCCGGGAAGGGTACGAGGTGCTCGTCTCGAGGCCCGAGGTGCTCTGGCGCGAGGGCGCGGACGGGATTCTGCTCGAGCCGATCGAGCGGCTGTTCATCGAGATGCCGGACGACTACATGGGGGCTGTGATGGAGAACCTTTCGTGGCGCAAGGCGGAGATTATCAACGTGACCCATCACACCCATCACATCAGTATCGAGGCCCTGATCCCGATGCGCGGCCTGATCGGTTTCGAGAGCGACCTCATCAATCTCACCCGCGGTCTGGGCGCGATGAGCCACCTCTTCGAGCAATACGGGCCCGACCGGGGTGAGATCGCCGCCCGCAAGAACGGCTCGCTGGTCAGCATCGAGGACGGCATCGCCACGGCCTACGCGCTCAACATGAACCAGGAACGCGGGCGCCTGATGATCGAGCCGGGCGATCGGGTCTACAAGGGCATGATCGTCGGCGAGAACGCCCGCGAAAACGACATCCCGGTCAATCCCTGCAAGACCAAACACCTGACCAACATGCGCTCTCAGGGCGAGGGCAAGGGCATCCAGCTCGAGCCCCCGCTTAAGATGTCGCTCGAACGAGCCCTCGAATACATCGGGTCCGACGAGTACGTCGAAGCCACACCGCGTCATCTGCGCCTGCGCAAGAAGATTCTCGATGAGGTCCAACGCAAGCGCGCCGCCCAGAACCGCGCCCAGCGGGTCGTGCTGGAATAGCGCAGGGGGGGCGAGAAAAGTCTCGGCGAAGGGTGGATGGGCATGGCGTTGTTGGCATCGGGTTCCTGATGGAAAAAGCGTGTTCGATCGGGTAGTGTCGCCGTCAGAATAAAGACGGTCGCGCTCCTGGCCGCGGCGGGCGTCAGTGCAGCGCTGGCCCAGCCATTCGCACTCGATCCCGATTTCCCCAACAGCAGAGGCGCCGATGACTTCGTCCGATCGGTTGCGGTCCAGCCCGACGGACGCATTGTTGTGGCCGGGGATTTCACCAATGTGCACGGCGCATTTCGCCCCGGCATGGCGCGTCTCCTGGCCGACGGCCGACTGGACGATTCCTTCAAGCCCGCGGGATGGGCATCAGAAGAGGATGCGCCGGCGCATCCTTCGAATCGGGTCCGGCTCGACGGGTTAACTGGCGAAGGCCTCGCCGACCTGGAATCGGACGAACCGGCGGATCGTGATTTGATCGTCGAGTTGCTTGGCCACGGTGGCCAGGTGCTCGCCCACCGTGATCTCGGAATTGCGTTTGACGAAGCCCTGATCGAGCAGGCAGGCGGTCTGGAAGAACTTCTCGAGCTTGCCCTCGATGATCTTGGCAAGGGCCTGAGGCGGCTTGTTCTTGAGCAAATCCGAGGCGGCGACGATCTCCTTCTCCTTGGCCACGATGGCGGGATCCATCTGGTCGCGCGAGACGGCGACCGGGCTGGCGGCAGCGATCTGCAAGGTGATATCCTTGACCAATTGCCGGAAGTCGTCGCGGGTCGTGGTGGCCTCGTTGCCAGCCCCGACCTCGACCAGCACGCCGACCTTGGCGCCGGTGTGGATATAGGCGGCCACCAGGCCGTTGCCCGAGACCTCGAACCGCTGATGCCGCGCGATCTTGATGTTCTCGCGAATGCGGGCGATGGCATCAGTGCGCAGCGTCTCGAGACTCGCAGCCGGATTCTCCGCCAGCGCGCGCACCGCCTGATCGCAGAAGGCGCGGAACATTTCGTTCTTAGCGACGAAATCGCTCTCGCAATTCACCTCGAGCAGCACGCCCACGCGCGCGCCGGGAAGGATGCACTGGGCGATGGCACCCTCCCGGGCCTCGCGCTGCGCCTTCTTCGCCGCGGTGGCGACACCGCGTTTGCGGAGCAAATCGACTGCGGCGGCGAGGTCGCCGTTTGTTTCCACCAGCGCTCTCTTGCAGTCCATCATGCCGGCGCTGGTCATTTCGCGCAGCTTAACAACCAGGGTTGCACTAATTTCAGCCATACAAAAACAGTCTGTTCAGGTGTGTTCGGACACGGGATGGCGACGCGTGGTTTGTCGCCAGGCCGCCCGTGTGTCCTCGAGTTAACTTCTTCAGTTCGCCGGGGCGGTCGGCACAGGTTGAACCTCGGGCGCCAACACCGGCGCGGGAAGCGGCGCGGCGGGAACCTGCGCCATCGGACGCCGCGGGCTGGGCCGGGGTCTCGGCGGCGGCTCTTTCCGCCTCGGAGACACGCCGGGCGTGCTTGGCCTCGTACTCGGCGCGTGCCTGGCCGATCGTCTGGGTGATCAAGGCGAGAATGATGCGTACGGACCGGATGGCATCATCATTGCCGGGAATCGGATAGTCCGCTTCGGTGGGGTCGCAGTTGGTGTCGACGATGGCGACGACCGGGATGCGGAGGCGGCGAGCCTCGGCCACGGCGTTGTGTTCCCGCTTGATATCGACTACGAACAGGGCGCTCGGCAGCGCTTCCATGTCGCGGATGCCGTCCAGATTCTTGAGCAGACGGGCCAGTTCGCGTCGGAACATCGATTGCTCCTGCTTGCCATAATCGCCGATCGAGCCGTCGGCCACCATCTTCTCGATGTCGCGCAGGCGCCCCATCGACCGCTTGATGGTCTTCATGTTGGTCAGGGTGCCCCCCAGCCACCGCTCGGTCACGCAGGGCTGCCCGCACATTTTGGCCGAGTCCTTCACGGCCTCCTGCGCCTGTTTCTTCGTGCCCACGAAGAGTACCTGGCCGCCGCGCTCGACGACCTCCCTCAGAAAACTGCAGGCCGTTTCCAGTTGAGCCTGCGTCTTTCCCAAATCGATGATATGAATCCCGTTGCGCGCATCGAAGATGAAAGGCTTCATCTTCGGATTCCAACGACGGGTCTGATGGCCGAAATGAACACCGGCCTCGAGGAGTTCTTTAATGCCTACGCTAATCACATACTTCCCTGGGTTCGCAGTCCGCCCATCCGCCGGCGAACCATCCCGCGGGACACGGGATTGTGTCTGTTGTTATTGTGGCGCCCCGCGCCCACTCGGGCCCGGGATTCGACGCCGTGATCGCTTTCGCAGCCTGCCCCGCAACCGGGCGTCGCGGGCTGCAAAAGAGGCGGGAGAATACCAGAATCCTGGAGGCGCGCAATGCCAATTTCAGCGCCGTTTTGCGTTTTTGTGTTAAGACCAAAACGACGATGAAATTCCTCTTGCCAAGCCTCTGGGCACCCAAACACTGCCCGGCTGGTCTTGGACCGGAACTTCCAGCCATGGCGCCAGTCGCGGCGGCGGTGTCGGCAGGTGGCCCTAAGGGCCTGTGCAAAAATCAATTCCGGTTTTGCTGGAGGGGATTTTGGCTCGCTGGCGAGGCGCGACGAGGGAGCATACCCGCAGCGGTCTGTGAGCGAGGAGCAATCCCGCGGGCGCGGGACCATCGAGCCAAAGCCCCCCAGCCATTCGGGGCGGGACGGCACCGGGCCATCTGCGTCGTTCCTAGGTCGGTCGAGTATCTCAGGGGATACACTCCCTGCCTCGAGCCTTGCATCTGGCCCGGTGGCGCTCCCGCCAAAATCGGAAGTAATTTTGCACGGACCCTTAGCCGATGTCGGCGTGGTAGCTTTGGAGTGATTTCACCCCGGCGTGGCCCGATCGGCTGGCTTCGATGCCGACGACCGCCGCGCGGGCGGCTGCCACGGTGGTGAGGTAGGGGACCTTGTACTTGATGGCCGCCTTGCGAATATAGGCATCGTCAAACTGGCTGGTCTTGCCGATGGGGGTGTTGATGACCAGAGCGATCGCCCCGCTCTTGATCTCGTCCACCACGTTGGGGCGTTTGCCCTCGCGGACCTTGAAGCTGCGTTCGGAGGCGATGCCCTGCCGTTCGAGGAAGGCCTGTGTGCCCTCGGTGGCCTTGACCCGGAAGCCCAGCCGCAGGAAATGCTTGGCCACGTCCGCGAGCGCGGGCTTGTCCGCATCGGTCACCGAAATGAACACCGTGCCCTGGAGCGGCAGCGGGGGCGTGGCCGCTTCCTGGCTCTTGAAGTAGGCGAGGCCGAACGTGGGCGCCAGGCCGAGGACTTCTCCCGTCGATCGCATCTCCGGCCCGAGCACGGGGTCGACTTCGGGAAACATGTTGAAGGGCAGCACAACTTCCTTAACGCCGACGTGCGGGATGGTGCGGCGTTCGAGGCGCAGATCGCGCAGCCGGGCGCCCAGCATGAGCTGGAGCGCGATGCGGGCCATGGGCACGTTGCAGACCTTCGAAACCAGCGGGACGGTGCGGGAGGCGCGGGGATTGGCTTCAAGGACGTACACCCGGCCGTCGCAGATGGCGTACTGGATATTCATCACCCCGCAGACGTGGAGTTCACGCCCGATGCGCAGTGTGAACTCCTCGATGGTGCGGAGGTGTTGCTCGGGCAGGCTGACCGCCGGGATGGCGCAGGCGGAATCGCCCGAGTGCACGCCCGCCAGCTCGATATGTTCCATCACCGACGGCACGAAGGCGTCTGTGCCATCCGCCAGCGCATCGGCCTCGGCCTCGATGGCATTGGCCAGAAACCGGTCGATGAGGATGCGGCGTTTGGGTGTGACATCCACCGCCGCGGCCACATAGCGCCGGAGCATCTCCTCGTCGTGGACGACTTCCATGCCGCGTCCGCCCAGGACGAACGAAGGCCGGACCATGACAGGATAGCCGATGCGTTGGGCGATCGCGCGCGCCTCCTCGAACGTGCTGGCCATGCCCGACTCGGGCATCGGGATGCCCATCCGCTCCATCATCTGGCGGAAGCGGTCCCGATCCTCCGCGAGATCGATGGTGTCGGGCGACGTGCCCAGGATGCGCACGCCGGCCGCGGCGAGTTCGCCGGCGATATTGAGCGGGGTTTGTCCGCCGAACTGGACGACCATGCCCTCCGGTTGTTCCTTCTGATAGATCGCCAATACATCCTCGGTGGTCAGCGGCTCGAAATAAAGCCTGTCGGACGTGTCGTAGTCGGTCGACACCGTCTCCGGATTGCAGTTGACCATGATCGTTTCGTAGCCGGCGTCGCGCAGGGCCAGGGCCGCGTGCACGCAGCAGTAATCGAACTCGATCCCCTGCCCGATGCGGTTGGGTCCACCCCCAAGGACCATGACCTTCTTGCGAGTGCTGACGGCGACCCGGTCGGGGCCGTTGTAGGTCGAGTAGTAGTAAGCGGCCTTCTCGACACCGCTGACTGGGATGGCATCCCAGCACTCGACCACGCCGAGGGCGATGCGCCGTTCCCGCAGATCGGCCTCGGGCACGTCCAGCAACTGGGCCAGATACCTGTCAGCGAAGCCGTCGCGCTTGGCCTGGATGAGAAGGGCGTCGGGGAGCGGACGTCCGCGATGCGCGAGAATCCTCTCTTCGAGATCGACCAACTCCTTCATCTGTTGGATGAACCAGGCTTTGATGTGGGTCTTGGCGGAGAGTTCGTCCACCGTGGCGCCCTTGCGGAGCGCCTCGTACATCAGCCACTGGCGCTCGCTGGTCGGCTCGTTCAGAAGCGCCATCAGCTCGGGCAGCGATTTCCCGTTAAAATCCTTGGCAAAGCCGAGTCCGTACCGCCCGTTTTCGAGCGAGCGGACGGCCTTCTGAAACGCTTCCTTGTAGTTCTTGCCGATGCTCATGACCTCGCCGACGGCACGCATTTGGGTCCCGAGCTTGTCCTCGGCCCCCTTGAACTTCTCGAAAGCCCAGCGGGCAAACTTCACCACCACATGGTCGCCCGAGGGCGTGTACTTCTCGAGCGTGCCGTCCCGCCAGTATGGGATTTCGTCGAGCGTCAGCCCGCTGGCGAGCTTGGCCGAGATCAGCGCGATCGGGAAGCCGGTCGCCTTCGACGCGAGCGCGGACGATCGGGAGGTGCGCGGGTTGATCTCGATGACGACGACCCGTCCGGTCCGCGGGTCGTGGGCCAACTGGACGTTGGTGCCGCCGATCACGCCGATCGACTCGACGATGCGGTAGGAGTACTCCTGCAGGCGGGCCTGCAGTTTGGGGTCGATTGTAAGCATCGGCGCCACGCACAGGGAATCGCCCGTATGCACGCCCATCGCATCCACGTTCTCGATGAAGCAGACGGTGATCATCTGGTTCTTGGCGTCGCGCACCACCTCGAGTTCGAGTTCCTCCCACCCGAGCACCGATTCCTCGATCAGAATCTGTCCCACCATGCTGGCCGCCAGCCCGCGATTGGCCACCAGACGCAATTCCTCGACATTGTAGACGTGCCCGCCGCCCGTGCCCCCCAGCGTGTAAGCCGGACGGACCACGACCGGGTAGCCCAGCTCCGCCGCCACACGCTCCGCCTCCTCGACGCTGAACGCCGGCGCGCTGCGCGGCATCTCGATGCCCAGGCGTTTCATCGTCTCCTTGAAGATGATCCGGTCCTCGCCCTTCTCGATCGCATCCGCCTCCACCCCGATGATCTGAACGCCGTAACGGGCCAGCACGCCCGCCTTGGCCAGTTGCGCCGAGAGGTTCAATCCGGTCTGGCCCCCCAGGTTTGGCAGCAAGGCATCGGGTCGTTCCTTCTCGATGATCTCGGTCAGAGCTGCGAGCGTGAGCGGCTCGATGTAGGTGACGTCCGCCGTGCCCGAATCGGTCATGATGGTGGCCGGATTCGAGTTCACGAGGATGATCTTGTAGCCCAGGCTGCGCAGCGCCTTGCACGCCTGCGTGCCGGAATAATCGAATTCGCAGGCCTGCCCGATCACAATGGGACCGGAGCCGATGATGAGGACTTTGTGGATGTCGGTTCGTTTAGGCATAAGGGCACTCGTTAGGGTACAACGGTTGCAGAGGCCCGGAGGCGGTTTCCGGGTTCCGGCGCATCAAAAAGCGGCGTGACTTATAGCGGCAGCCGCGCAGCCCCCGCAACTCAAATCCCGACGCTCAATTCCGAGCATCTGGAGAGTGTCGGTGGGGAGCGAGTTTGCGCCGTCTGGGGCCTGCCTGCCGCGCCTGCTTGCGGCGTGTCCGACACGGCAGACAGGCCGCGGCGCTTTGCGGCGCAGGCAGGGCACACGGCTTACACCGGGAGTCTGCAACCGATGTAGACCCAGTGCCATCATCGGGCGGCATAAGCACCGACAACAACCAGATGCACCGAATCCTGAGCGAAGGATGGGCGGCGTCAGGGCCACCAACGCAGGCTGGGGTGATTGGTGCGGGCCTTGCCGCGCTCGAAATCCCAGTAGGCCGTGCACCGGTGGCGCACGACGTGGCCATCGAGAAACACAAACTGCGCCCCTGCATTGTGCAGGTTGGTCGGGACAAACGACCAACCCCCGACGGCCGGCAGGTTCTTGGTGTCGAACAGCCAGATGACAGCGGAGGGTTCAGCGATTGCGCCAAGCCGGATCGGACGCGCCTCGTCGCCGGTGCCGTTGACGTGTTCATTCAGACAGTAGTGGAAGAGGTTGCGCCCGTTGCTGCGCCGTTTGTTGGCCGGGCATGTCCAGATCGACTTGGCCGGAGCCGCCAGAGGATTCGTTCGCCAGGCCTGATCGTGGTACCTCGGAAGGCCCAACTGGGCGGGCAACTGGATGTACCATCCGACGTTCGTCGCTGTTCGAGTGGGGTTGGGGGAGCCGTCAGGCGGCAGATAGTCATCGTGGTCCGCCGCGTAGAGCTGGGTCGCCAGGCCCCATTGGCGCAGGTTGTTCGCACACTCGATTGCCTGGACGCGGGACTTGGCCCGAATCAGGGCGGGCAGGAGCAACGTTGCCAGAATTGCCAGAATGCCCGCCGCCACCAAAAGCTCGATCAACGTGAAGCCAGACCGTGTTTTCATGGGACTACCTCCTCTCCTTGACGAGCATTAATGTACGCATCCGACGCCGGGGCGCAAGGAATGTCCGCCGTCGCCAATGCCGCATTGACCTGCGCCGGCCCGATGCACACTATCCGCGCCATGAATCGACCGCCGATCGCGCTGACATCTCGTCGGGACTTCCTGAAGAACACGGGCCGTTTCGCGGCCGCGTCCGCCTTGGCCGGCGTGGCCTTGCCGCGCGTCCATCCGGCGGGCAGCGACACGATTCAAGTTGCCTTGATCGGTTGCGGCGGACGCGGCACGGGGGCCGCGGCCAACGCTCTGGCGGTGAAGCACGGCTCGCTGAAGCTGGTGGCGATGGCGGATGTCTTTGCCGAGCGTCTGGACGGCAGTTACCAGGCCCTGCGTCAGGCCGCCACCGCCCCGATCGAGGGTGCGCCCGAGACCCGAGTCGGCGGCTTCGCGGCGTCCCAAATCGAAGTGCCGCCTGACCGGCGTTTTCTCGGGTTCGACGCTTATCAGAAGGCGATGGACTGCCTGAAGCCGGGCGACATCGCGATTCTCACCACACCAGTGGCCTTTCGCGGGATCCACTTCGAGCACGCGATTCGCAAGGGGCTGCATGTGTTCATGGAGAAACCGATCACGACTGACGGTCCGACCACGCGCCGGATGCTGGCACTGGGCGAAGAGTCGGTGAAAAAGAACCTCAAGGTCGGCGTCGGGCTGATGTGCCGTCACTGCCAGGCCCGCTGGGAGTTGTACAGGCGGATCAAGGAGGGCGAAATCGGCGACATCACGACGTTGCGGACTTACCGGTTGGTTGCGCCGGCCGGTTTCACGGGGCCCAAGCCCGAGGGCATGAGCGAGGTCCTCTACCAGGTGCAGCGGTATCTCGGCTTCTTCTGGGCCAGCGGCGGCGTGTTCCACGACTACGTCGCCCACAATGTCGACGAATGCTGCTGGATGAAGGAGGCCTGGCCGGTTCAAGCCCAGGGCATGGGCGCCCGTCTCTACCGCGGGGATGCCGTGGACCAGAACTTCGATCACTACTCGATCGAGTACACGTTCGAGGATGGGACCAAGCTTTTCCTCCAGTCACGCTACATGCCCGGCTGCCACGAGGAATTCGCCAGTTACGCCCACGGCACACGCGGCGCCGCCGTCATCTCGACGTTCGTCCACACCCCCGCCAAGTGCCGGGTTTACAGGGGACACGCCATGGCCCGCGAGAATCTGGCCTGGGCGTTTCCCCAACCCGAGCCGGATCCCTACCAGCTCGAATGGGATCACCTGGTTGAAGCCATTCAGCAGGACCAGCCGTTCAACGAGGTGAAACGCGGCGCCGAAGCCAGCCTGGTGGTCCTCATGGGCCGTCGCGCCGCTCACACCGGTCAGATCGTCACCTTCGACGACATGCTCCAGTGCGACGAGGAGTTCGCGCCAGGCCTCGAACAGTTGACTGCCGATTCGCCCGCGCCGGTTCGACCGGGGCCGGATGGCCTCTATCCGTCTCCCCAGCCGGGCCTCAAGAAGACGCGCGAATGTTAGCGAGGCTTCGCTTCAGACCAAGGAGGGGCGTGTGAACAATTCGTGGCCGCCGGGTGGCAACCGCGATCACCGGCACCCGTGGCGCCGCTGCGCAGCGCCAAGACTTGACTCATTTGCCACGGATTTCGTCTGGGAAGAGCGCCGGGTTTGACACGCGCGTCCAAGGAGCGTAAAGGATTCGCTTATGAATTCCATCGTTCTGCTGGCGCCCCTGCTGCTTGCCGCTCTCACGCTCGATGCCGCCGAGACACCGGCGTCGCGTCCGCGCGCCATGCCCGTCGTGTCTCCCGAGGTGCAATCGGGCCGGCGTGTTACGTTCCGCTTGCAGGCGCCTCGAGCGGAGGAGGTCGTCGTCATGGGCCAGTGGCCTGACGGGCGGACGCCGATGACAAAGGACGCGCAAGGTGTCTGGAGCGCCGAGGTTGGCCCGATCGACGCCGGGGTGTGGGAATACAGCTTCCAGGTCGACGGGTTGGCGATGATCGACCCTGGGAATCCGGCCATCAAACCGATGCGCCAACCCCGCACTAGCATTCTGCATCTGCCCGGCGATCCCCCGCTCCTCCACGATTTCAGAGATGTCCCCCACGGCGCGCTGCATCAGCACACGTATGTCTCAAAGACCCTGGGCCGCCCGCGCTCGATGGTCGTCTACACGCCGCCCGGATACGGCCTCGAGCCCGATCGACGGTACCCGGTCCTCTACCTTCAGCATGGGATGGGAGACAACGAGGCCACCTGGACAGCCCACGGCAAGGCGCATTGGATTCTCGACAACCTGATTGCTCAAGGTCGCGCCCGACCCATGACGATCGTGATGCTCGATGGCCACGCCGCAATCGGAGGTCCGACGGCCTTCGGCGGCAACTCGGCCGCCTTCGAGCTCGATCTGATCGATGATGCCATGCCCTTCATCGAAGCCAACTACCGCGTGGCCGCGGAGGCAAAATCCCGCGCGATTGTCGGCCTGAGCATGGGAGGCGAGCAGGCCCTCCGCATTGGGCTCACTCGCCCCGATCGTTTCGCCTGGATCGGCGGGTTCAGCGCCGCCACGCCGATGCGCGACGCCGTGAAATCCGCGCTCGACGATGCCGCGTCCATCAATGCCCAAGTGAAGCTGCTCTGGATTGCCTGCGGCAGGGACGATTTTCTGCTCAGGCGGAACGAAGACTTCATTGCCGTGCTCAAGGAGAAGGGAATCCGACACGAATGGCTGTTGACCGAAGGGAACCATAGCTGGCCGGTTTGGCGGGGGTATCTGAGCCAGATCGCCCCGCGCCTCTTCCAGCCCTGACTCGAGTATTTCACTCCGTCAGTGCACATGGCGGTCAGACTTCGCAAGATGATTGCCATGTGGGTTAGGCAGCTTCACTGGAGTTGCTCCCCAGGTGAAATCTGCGGCAAATGAGTCGAGTCGATGCATCGGGCGTCGGTGACCGTGGTTGTCACCCGGTGGTTACGAGTTGTTCGCACGCCTCCTTGGTCTGATGCGAAGCCTCGCTAACGATCCTCGATCTCGAGATCGAACTCGATCCGCGTCCGGGCGTCCGTCTCTTCGTTGCGAATCTCCATCGACTTCAATTGCCAGCGGCCCTGGACCTTCTTGAAGCTGCCGATCGAAAACTCCTTCAGGAGCCGGCGCTTCTGATCGTAGCCCTCGGCACGAAGAATGCCCCGATGCTCGATGTCGATCCACGACAGCACGCGCGCGTAGTTGGTTGAACTCGGATTTGGATTCAGACTTTCGAGGACCTTGCACGATCGTCCCTTGCGCATCTCACTCCGCACCACCCGTTGCCCCGGCCAATCGAGAAACTCGAGCCCCAGATCGGACAGCCAGAACTCGGATGCTGCGAACGGAATGGCCGCCGCGTCGCCGGTTAAGGTGACCGTATCCGAGACCGCGGCCGTCCCGAGCGCGCGCGAGTAGTCGTAGCGCGTGGGCGCCCCCTCCGCATGGGTCACAGTCAGAGTCTCGAACGGCTCCTGGCTGGCGCCCAGGGCCCAATACCGCGTCTGCCAGTACTGCGCGCCGGGCGCGATCTCCAGCCGCACGGGAATCGCCTCCCGCCATTTGCCGTAAGGATCCCGGGTCCGCAGAACGCCGCTGCTGCTGAGAGGTTCTTCCGGGCGTTGATTCCGCAGTTCGGCCGCCAAGAGCCGGCCCTCGACCTCTGCGGGCGTCTGTTCCGCACACCACACAACCCCCGGGGCGAATGCAAACACGATCGAGAGAGTCAGGTTCATGAACAGCAGTCTGTTCCGTGTTGAAGTGCGCAGTGAACATGAGCCCTTCTCGGAGCGACGAACTCCGCGAGTCCCTGGATAGAGACAATCATCATCACCGATCATGGCCTCTGCCGCAGCCGCGGGAGCGGCCCTCCGAAGTAAAGCGTGATTCATGAAAAGCATTGACATTCAACGGTTTAATGTGCATTGAACCCATGAACCGGGGAACGTTCAACGCCCAACTTCCAACGCTCAACGTTCAACGAAGCGGTTCGTTAAGAGTTGGATGTTGAACGTTGCGCGTTGGACGTTCGGATTACCCCTTTTGTTAATTATCAACGACTTGCGCAGGCGGTTCATGGAAAGCATTGACATTCAACGATTTAATGCGCATTGGACCCATGAACCGATTTGTAGCCGCCGACGTGAGTCGGCGCTGATTTCTGCTTTTGACGGAGCGAGATGGCGCGGACTCACGTCCGCGGCTACGGAACCACGGTTCATGGAAAGCATTGACATTCAACGATTTAATGCGCATTGGACCCATGAACCGATTTGTAGCCGCCGACGTGAGTCGGCGCTGATTTCTGCTTTTGACGGAGCGAGATGGCGCGGACTCACGTCCGCGGCTACGGAACCACGGTTCATGGAAAGCATTGACATTCAAC
>MWFF01000170.1 GCA_002071485.1 Verrucomicrobia bacterium ADurb.Bin006
GCCCAGTCGCCCGGTGAGGGCACCGGGCCTACAACGAATGCAGACTCCCGCTGCAGGCCGCGTGCCCCCACGCGGCGCATACCCGATTCCCACCGACAACAACCCGATGCACCGCCTCGCCCGGCCCTGAAAAACGCTTGGGCAAACAGGCGAACGGCGATATGCTTGAGCCGTGGCTGAAAGGAACCCGTTATGAGACCGCCCGCCAACCTGGACCGATGCCGCAGTTTCATTCACTGCCAGATCTCCGCGCCCTCGACAGACGCTCCGGAGACCGCCAAGCCCCGCAAGCTTGCCGTGACCATCTCGCGATTGGCCGGCTCCGGCGCCTGGCTGGTGGCCGAACACCTGGCCCAGTTCCTCGAAAAGCACGCGCCCGCGGAGGGATGCCACTGGACGGTGTTCGACAAGGAACTGGTCGAGAAGGTGCTCGAAGACCACAATCTCCCGCGCAAGCTCGCGGAGTTCATGCCCGAAGACCGCGTCTCGGCCGTCCAGGACATGATGCAGGAAATCCTCGGCTTGCATCCGCCCTCGTGGACGCTCGCCCACCAGACCATCGAGACCATTCTGAAACTGGGCGAACTCGGCCACGTGATCCTGATCGGGCGCGGCGCCAACATCGTCACGGCCAAGCTGCCGCACGTCCTTCACGTCCGCCTGGTGGGCTCGCTCGAGAAACGAATCGCCCGCGTCCAGGAGCGGCTCAAACTCGATCGCAAGGCCGCCGCCGAGCTGATCGATCGAGCGGATCGGGGCCGGCAGCGCTATCTCAAGGAGCATTTCCAGGCCAGCATCGATGATCCTCTGGACTACGATCTTACATTCAACACCGACCGTCTCGCATGCGAGGATGTCGCGCTGCTCATCGGGCAGGCGGCCTTGATCCGCCGGAACTCCGCGGCCTGAAACGTTGGATTTTCGTTGGATTTTCTACTTGCGCCACTGTCGAGGCTTGCTAAAACCACCCGCGTCGACCGGTGAATTTACCTAACCATTAAAAAAAGAGACTATGGCTAAACCATTGACGAAATCCCAAATTGCCACCGCCCTCGCCGACAAAGTTGGCATCACGAAGAAGCAGGCGGGCGAGGTGCTCGCCACGCTGTGTGATTTGGCATACAAGAATGCCAAGAACACTTTCACATTCCCAGGCATCGGCAAGCTGGTGCTCGTGAACCGCAAGGCGCGTGTCGGACGCAACCCCGCCACGGGCGAGGAAATCAAGATCCCGGCCAAGAAGGTCGTGAAGTTCCGCGTTGCCAAGGCCGCCAAGGACGCAATCCTCGGCAAGTAACCGTTCTTTCCCCGCACAGGCACCCTGATCGACTCGGGGTGCCTGTTTTTGTTTCGCCCCCCTCCATGAAAGTCGCGGTCGTCGGCTGTGGCGCAGTCGGCAGCTTCTACGGCGCCAAACTCTGCCGCGCCGGTCTCCCGGTCTTCTTCCTGCTGCGATCGGACTATGACGCCGTCCGCCAGGAAGGCGTCCGCATCATCAGCCCCGAAGGCGAGTTCCGGGCTTTCCCGCGCCCGGCCCGTCAACCGGCCGAGATCGGCGTTTGCGATCTCGTCATCATCGCGCTCAAGGCCACCGCCAACCACGCCTTCCCCAGCCTGCTCCCCCCGTTGGTCGGTCCCCAATCCTGGATCCTCACCCTCCAAAACGGCCTGGGCAACGAGGAGGCCCTGTCCGCCCTCTTCGGTCCGAACCGTGTCCTGGGCGGCCTCTGCTTCGTCTGCCTCAACCGCATCGCGCCCGGCGTCGTCCGCCATACCGCCCACGGCCAGATCGTCCTGGGCCAATACGGTCAAGCCCCCACCGAGGGCGCCCGCGCCGTGGCTCAGTGCCTCATTCGAGCCGGGATCCCTTGCGACCTGACGCCGGACCTGGCACAGGCCCATTGGGAGAAACTGGTCTGGAACATCCCTTTCAACGGCCTGGGCGTCGCCGGGATCGCCGGCATCGACAACGTCCTCGAAGGGCGCCTGCCGCGGACGCTCGATCGAGTGACGACGCTGGCAACCGACGAGCTTCTTCGCGATCCGCGCTGGACCGCCCTGGTCCGCCAACTCATGGACGAACTGGTCGCCACCGGGCGCCAGGCCGGTTTTCCGATTGCGGGGGACCTCGCCGATCGGATGATCGCCCGCACACGCTGCATGGGCGCCTACCGGGCCTCGACCCTGCTCGATTTCGAGCGCGGCTCGCCGCTCGAAATCGAGAGCCTGTTCCTCGAACCGCTCCGCCGGGCCCGGGCCACCGGCATTCCGATCCCGCGGCTCGAAGCCCTGTGCGCGGTGCTCGAGCAACTCGAAAAACGCGAGATCCAGACCGGTGAATCTGGAGGTTGCCAATGTCCAGTCGCCCGGTGAGGGCACCGGGCCTACAACGGATGCAGACTCCCGCTGTAGGCCGCGTGCCCCCACGCGGCGCATGTCCAGTCGCCCGGTGAGGGCACCGGGCCTGCAACGGATGCAGATTTGCGAGCTCAAGAATTGTTGTGCCCGGCGAAGCGTTGTCCTATAAGGCTCGAAAGCGTTCCTGCCGGGCTGTGCCAAAGCCGCGTCTTGGTCCGGAACGCTGAAACGCAACCAGAACCTGAACGCAGTCCTATGAATATCAAACCCTGGATCGTGGCGGCGGGCGCGGCGTTGCTCGCCGGACTCTGCCTGACAGCCTGCAAACCGACCGACACCCAGACCGGCGGGGATGCCCAATCCGCCACACCCGCCAGACCGGCGGATGTGATCAAGCTCTCGTACAGCATCTTCTTCCCGCCAACGCATGTGCAGTGCATCACAGCCACCAATTGGGCCAATGAAATCCAGAAACGGACCGGCGGGCGCGTGCAGATCACGGTTTACCCGGCCGGTTCGCTGAGCAAAGCCGACCAGTGTTACGAAGGTGTCACCAAGGGCATCTCCGACCTCGGCATGAGCTGCTTCGCCTACACGCGCGGACGCTTCCCCCTCATCGAGGGTCTCGACCTGCCGGTCGGCTATCCCGACGGCATGACGGCCACGCGCATCGCCAATGCGATGATCCAGAAGTACCAGCCCGCCGAGTTGACCGATGTCAAAACACTCTACGTGCACGCGCACGGGCCCGGCATCCTCGCCAGCAAGAAGGCGGTGCGGTCGCTCGCCGACCTCAAGGGGCTCAAGGTGCGCGCCACGGGATTGTCCGCCAAGATCGTCGAGTCGCTGGGCGCGACACCGATCGCCATGAGCCAGCCGGAAACCTACGAAGCCCTCTCGAAAGGCGTCGTGGACGCCACCCTCTGCCCGATCGAAACGCTCAAAGGCTGGAAACAGGGGGAGACGATCGAATACGTCATCGACGCCACGGCCGTGGGATACACCACCGCGATGTTCGTCGTCATGAACAAGGACAAATGGGCCGCCCTGCCCGCCGACATCCAGCAGATCTTCCTCGAGGTGAGCCGGGAATGGATCGCCAAACACGGCGAGGCCTGGGATCAGGCCGACCAGGCCGGACGCGAATACGTCACCGAGCTGAAACGCCAGTTCATCGATCTGCCCGAGGCGGAACAACAGGCCTGGAAGACAGCCGTCAAACCGGTCCTCGACACCTTTGTCGCGCAGGCCAAAACAAAGAACCTGCCCGGCGAGGAGTTGCTCGCGGACATCCAGGCCGAACTCGCCAAAGCCGCCACGGCCAAATGAGTCCGTCCCCCGCTCTTCCGGACAGTTCGCGCGCCCCAATCGACCTCTATCACCGGGCGCTCCGAGGCTTGGTCCAGGCGCTCGCCTGGCTGGCGGGCGCCGGCCTCATGGTCATGATGCTGGTCACGAGCGCCGATGTGATTTTGCGCAAGCTCGGACTCTCCCTCACCGGCGCGTACGACATCGTCAAGATCGCCGCCACGATCACCGTGGCGGCCGCCCTGCCCTACACCACAGCCACCAAGGGCCACGTGGCCATCGAGTTCCTCTTCCACAAGTTGGGCCGGCGCGGACGCATCGTTGTGGACGCGCTGATGCGGTCGGCTGGGATGGCCCTGTTCGGGCTGCTGGCCTGGGGCTGTCTCGACTACGGCAATTCCCTCCGCGCGAAGGGGGAGGTGAGCATGACACTCGAACTCCCAATCTTCTGGCTGCCGTACGTTCTGACCGTGTCCTGCCTGCTGGTGGTGCTCATCAAACTCTATCACCTGACCCACCCGGGCAAACCGATGATCAAGCCGTGACATCAACCGAGGGCGCCCTGATCGGTTTCATTCTGCTCCTGCTCTTCCTGACGGGCTCGATGCCCGTCGGCTTTGTCATGGCCTTTGTCGGGCTGATCGGGTTTGCGGTCATGGTCTCGCCGCAGGCGGCCTTCAGCATGGCGACGATCGACCTGTACACCACCTTCTCGGACTACAGCCTCACCACCATCCCCCTCTTCATCCTGATGGGGCAGGTCGCGTTCCATACCGGCATCAGCCGCGGTCTCTTCGATGCGGCCTATCACTGGATGGGACGCCTGCCCGGCGGTCTGGCCATGTCAACCGTAGGCGCCTCGACGGCCTTCGGCGCCATTTGCGGGTCGGGGCCCGCCACCTCCGCCACCATCGCGTCCGTCGCTCTCCCCGAAATGCGCCGTTACAAGTACGATCTCCAGTTGGCGACAGGCTGTGTCGCGGCAGGCGGCGGCATCGGCATGATCATCCCCCCCAGCATCGTGTTCATCGTCTATGCGATCCTGACCGAGCAGTCCATCGGCAAGCTCTTCATCGCCGGCGTCGCCCCCGGTCTGCTGATCAGTCTGCTCTTCTGCGGGGTGATCTACATCCAGTGCCGCCACGACCCGAATCTGGGACCGCCCGGCCCCCAATTCTCGTGGCGCGAGAAGATCGTGGCTCTTCGAGGCGTGTGGGAGACGCTGGTGCTTTTCGTGCTCGTCATGGGCGGGATGTTCCGCGGCTACTTCACCGCCACGGAGGCCGCGGCCATCGGCGCGGCGGGCACTTTCGCGATCGCGCTGCTCAAGCGCCGACTGACCTGGCACAAAATGCTGCAATGCCTCAACGAAACCATCCGCACCTCGTGCATGGTGATGGTCATCGTGGCCGGCGCGATCATCTTCGGGAAGTTCCTGGCCGTCACCCAGGTGCCATCCAACCTGGCGTCGTGGCTGGCCGGGCTCCCCCTGCCCGGCTGGTGCATCATCGGCCTCATCATCCTTTTCTACTTGATTGGCGGATGCTTCCTCGATGCCCTGGCGCTCGATATTCTCACCATCCCCATTCTCTACCCGGTCGTCCAGGCCCTCGGCTACGATCTCATCTGGTTCGGCGTGATGATTGTTGTCGTCACCATGATGGGCGTCATCACGCCGCCCGTGGGCGTCTGCGTGTACGTCGTCAGCGGCATGGCCCGCGATGTCCCGCTCGAGAAGGTGTTCCGGGGCAGCCTCCCCTTCCTCTGGGCCCTCGTGCTGGCCGCCATCCTGCTGGTGATCTTCCCCTCCATCGCCACCTACCTGCCGTCGCTCACCCGGTGACATAGGTCCCATGCATTCCTCCCCACTGCCCGAGTCCGCTTACAAGCGCATCCTCTTCTGCACCGACTTCTCGGAAAGCGCCGATGCCGCCTTCGAGTTCGCTCTCGATGCCGCCATCCGGCGGCCTGGATCGATACTCTACCTGTTGCACGTCATCCACGAGCCCGATGCCCAGTTCTGGAAAAGCTATATTGCCGAGATCGATAATGTGAATGACCAGGCGAAGAAGGCCATCGACGCCAAAGTGGCGGCCAGTTACCTCGCCCGCATCCCGCCCAGCCAGGACTGCAAGGTGGAATTCCGCATCGGCTCCGAGGCCCAGACGATTCTCGAGTTTGCGCGAGCCGCGCAGGTGGACGTCATCGTCTTGGGCCGGCACGGTCATCACCGCAGCGTGGGCCAGGTCCTCTTCGGCAGCGTGGCCGAGAAGATCGTGCGCAAAGCCGATTGCGCCGTGCTGGTCGTTCCCCTCACCTACGCCAGAACAGCCGGCTTGAAGTCGACCTGAGGCGCGCGGAGATCGGAGTTCGGAGTTCGGAGATCGGAGATCGGAGTTCGGGGCAGTGGTCAGTGCGTCGGTGCGTCGGTGGACGGTGCGTCGGTGGACGGTAAAACTCGTTGTCGACAGATCGAGCTTTTGCGCCGCGCAGCGGCGCCGCTTAGGGTCTGTGCAAAAATCAATTCCGGTTTTGGCGGGAGCGCCACCGAGCCAGATGCGAAGCCCGAGGAAGGGAGTGTATCCCCTGAGATACTCGACCGACCGAGGAACGACGCAGATGGCCCGGTGCCGCCCCGCCCCGAAGGGCTGGAGGGGCTTTGGCTCGCTGGTCCTGCAGTTGCGGGACGGCTACTCCGCCTCCGTAGCCGCCGTCGCCAGACGGCGCTGATCATTGTTCTTCGGGAAGAATGGCGTCTTGACTCGCCACCACCGCCCCACCAGACTTTCCGACACATGATATCGAGACCGCGCCCAACCCACGGTCGGTCACGAGACGAGTGATAAAGGAATTCCATGAAAAGAACGTCTGCTCTCCGCGGCGATCGTCATTTGCCTGCCCACGTTGCCTTCGGCCTCACCCTGGCCTCCGTCCTGGCCCTGGTTCTCTGCGGTCCAGTCATGCCCCGCATCGAGGCTCAGTCCTGGGACTTTAACACAGGCACAGACACCGGATGGCAGCATTACACGCTGCCCGCGTACGGCCAGGCTGTGTACACGTTCCCGCCCGACGACACGGGCGGCAAGGCGTACCGAATCTATGCCCCACCCACCGGAAATGACCCGGGCGGCATGGGCAACTCGCGCGCAGGGAGCTTTCGTCCGGACGTGTCTCTTGCGGATCGGTTCGTTGTGAGTGTGGACATGCTCGAATGGAACGATGTCTGGCCGCAGGAGACAGGCATGCTCTTTTACCTCTCCGACATCGGCCTTGGAACAACGGACGGCTATGCCGCGACGTATTCCTCCGGGTACCGCAATTTGTATGTCACCCGCATCGTCGACGAGCGAGACTCCGGGACTGTGGGCGTGTTGGAGGGTATCCTCCTGGACACCAGCCGCGCCTACCGCCTGGAAGTCAGTTGCCACGACGGTTTCACCTTCCTTTTCCGATTCTTCGACAAGGCGGACCTCGCCAATCCGTGGTGTTCGATCGTGTGCCAGGACGCGGCAAGCAGTTACTTCTCGGGGCTTTGCGCCCTGTTCGTCTGGCAACGCAATTACCCGTCGGCCACGGAGGGTGCGGAGGCCACATTCGACAATTTCCAGGCATCGACTCCAGCGGCAGGCGCCATGCCCGCGATTGTGACCGATCTGTCGCCCCAGCCTGCCGGAAAGGCGACGGCGTTCTATCCCACCGTGAGCGTGAGCATTCTGGATCGCGACACGTACGTCGAGCCAACCTCGATCACGCTCTCGCTCGATGGCATGCCGGTCCCGAGCGGGTCCCTGACAATCGATTATGTCGTACACAAGGCCGACAATCCCGGAGTTCAGGATTTCGGCGGCGCGACTGTGACCTACCCGATCTCGACCGTGCTTCCGTGGGGGACTCGGCACACGAACGTGGTGTCCTTCGTGGACAGCGCCGGGGTGACACGCAGCCACACATGGACCTGGACCAGCGCTTATCCCTACCTCCCCGCCAGCAGCAGCCTGCCCGTCGGCAGCCTGGGCGTTCGCGGGTTCGATGTGCGCATGGTCCAAAGCGCAAACGGCGGCGTCCTCCTGGCCAACACCCTCGAACGAGCCCGCCAACAACTCGCCGTGCCGCCCCTGATCCCCATCGATTTGGCAGCCACCAGCATCGTGCAAGTCTTGAGCTGGGACAAAGGCGGCACTCCCGAAAGCCAGCCGGCCAACGTGCCGGGCTTGTGCTCCGGAACGTATGAGAACATCGCCGTCGAGTCGCTCGCTTACCTCGAACTCAAGGCGGGCGTCCATCGCTTCCGCATCCATACCGACGATCGCGCTGGCCTCTACTCGGCCTCGCGCTTTGCCGGAGCCGACGCCCAGGTGCTGTGGGAGAATCCGGGGAACACCGCAGACACCTACTTCGAGTTCTACGTTGAAGCCGACGGTCTCTATCCGGTGCGCTCCCTGTGGGAAGAGACGGGCGGCCGCGCGTATCATCACCTCTACTCGGTCGATCTCAACAGCCTGTCCGAGACGCTGATCAACGATCCCACCGACCCGGACGGCGTCGTTCGAGCCTGGTACCCGATGGTCTGTCGATCCGCCACATCGGTAGCCGGTCCCTACACCATCGAGCCCAAGGCGGTCAACGCGATCAACACGGCGAATGTGGCAGGCGTGGACTGCAGTCCGACGGTTGTGGCCCGGATGGTCACCGGGGGAACATTCACGGTCCCGATCGCCGATGGGATTCGGTTCTACGTGCTGGACGGCCCACGCGCCACCCGTATCACACATCTGAGCCGGAACGGGACCAATGCGGTCATCGCCTATCAGATCGAGTGACCTCGCCCTGACTGCTCCCAATACCAGACGGCCACCTGTGGATCGACACCCCGACAGGATTGGCCCGTTTTGACGGCCGCACCTTCGAGATTATCAACATTGCCACCTCGACGGTCAGCAACCATCTCCGCAAAATCTACGCCAAACTCCAGGACAATTCCCGCGCCGCCGCCGTGGCCAAGCTCTATGAAAACTAGAAGACTCCGCCTCCTGATCCTCGCCGCCGTCCTCGCATTCCTTCATGGCCTGGACACACGCGCAGGGGTCGTCGTCGGGAACCTCCGCTGTGAGTTCCGCGCGAACCCGCTGGGCATCGACTGCCGCCAGCCGCGTTTGGCCTGGATCATGCGTTCGGACCGTCGCGCCGAAACGCAAACTGCATACCATGTGCTCGCCGCATCGAGGCCCGAGATCCTGGCCCGCGAGGAAGGGGACTTGTGGGACAGCGGCAAGGTCCTTTCAGAGGACTCGATTCACGTTCTCTACGAAGGCGAACCGCTTCGCTCACGCCAGCGGGTCTGGTGGAAGGTCCGAGTCTGGGCAACCGCCGACGAGCCGTCGGAGTTCAGCGAGCCGGCCTGGTTCGAGACCGCCTTGCTCGACGCCGAGGATTGGCGCGCCCAATGGATTCAGGCCGAACCCGACCGGGCCATTCCGGACGCCGAGATGTTCGAGGACAATCCCGCGCCGCTCCTGCGCAAGGAGTTCGCCCTCGAGAAGGAGATTCGCTGCGCCCGGGCCTACGTCAGCGGGCTCGGTTACTACGAACTGCGCCTGAATGGGGAACGGGTCGGCGACCATGTCCTCGACCCGGGTTGGACCAGTTACGCCCGGCGCGTCCTGTACTCGACCTATGACGTCTCCGCCCAACTCAAGCGCGGCCCGAACGCACTCGGCCTGATGCTCGGCAACGGCTGGTTCAATCCCCTGCCCCTGCGCCTCTGGAACCACATCAATCTGCGCGACACCCTCCCGCACGGTGAACCGCGCGCCATCCTCCAACTCGTCGTCGAGTTTGTCGACGGCACCTCCCAGACCGTGGTCACCGACGAGACCTGGCGCGCGTGCGACGGCCCCATCGTGCGGAACAACGTCTACCTGGGCGAAGTCTACGACGCCCGGCGTGAACAGCCCGGCTGGGACACACCCGGCTTTGACGATTCGCAGTGGACGCACACCCTCCGCTCCACCGCTCCCAAGCTCGGTTCTCTGCGCGCCCAGGACGCCCCGCCCATCCGCATCACCACCCTCATCAAGCCGGTCAATCGCACCGAACCGAGGCCGGGTCTCTTCATTTTCGATTTCGGACAGAACTTCGCCGGGTGGGCGCGTCTGCGCGTCAGCGGCCCCGCTGGCACGCGCGTCCGTCTGCGTTACGGCGAATTGCTCGAACCGGACGGCACGCTCAACGGCATGACCGCCGTTTGTGGGCAGATCAAAGGTGGTGGAAAAGATTACCGATACGATGGCGTCGGCCAGCCCAAGACTGCCTTCCAGATCGATGAGTACGTCTTGAAAGGCGACGCCATCGACTCGGCCGCGCCCGGCATTGCGCAGAACCTGGGCGATCCGCTCACCGTGTCGCTCTCGCCCACGCGGGGCGGACGCATGTCTGAATCGGAGCTGCGGGGCCCTGCGACGACGGGCCGCACCGAGGTATACACGCCGCGCTTCACGTTCCACGGGTTCAGATACGTCGAGGTCACGGGCTACCCCGGCACGCCGGGCCTCGACGCGCTCGAAGGTCTGCGCCTCAATTCCGATGTCCCGAGCGCCGGCTCGTTCGAGTGCTCGAACGACTTGTTCAATCGCATCCAACGCATGGTCCTCTGGACCGAGTTGAGCAACATCTTCAGCGTCCAATCCGATTGCCCACATCGCGAGAAATTCGGATACGGGGGCGACATTGTCGCTTCGAGCGAGATGGCCATGCTCAACTTCGATATGGCCCGCTTCTATGCAAAGGCGGCCCAGGATCTTGTCGATGACGTCCGCCCCAACGGCGGCTTCACCGAGACCGCGCCCTTTGTCGGCATCAGCGACGAAGGCCTTGGCGACAAGTCCGGCCCCGTCGGCTGGGGAACGGCGCAGCCGCTCCTCCTCGTCCAACTCCGTCAGTACTACGGCGAGCGGCGCATGATCGAGGACCAGTACGACGCCGCCCGTCGATGGGTCGCCTTGCTGCGCGCGAAGGCGGTCGAGGGCATTCTCGACAACGGGATCAGCGACCATGAAAGCCTGGCGCCCAAACCGCGCGCCCTGACCGGCACGGCCTTCTACTACTTCAACGCCAGGCTGCTCGCCCGGCTCGCCGGCGCGCTCGGGCGCGACGCCGACGCCCGCGAGGCCAATGCGCTCGCCGACTCGATTCAAAATGCCTTCAATCGGAAATTCCTCGATCCAGATACGGGGCGTTACGACATCGCGACGCAGGCCTGCCAGGCCTTCGCACTCCATTACGGACTCGTCCCCGCCGACCGACAGGCCCGTGCGCTCGATGTGCTCGTGCGGGATGTCGCCCGCCATGAGGATCACCTCACCACCGGTATCTTCGGGACGAAGTACCTGCTCGATGCCCTGACCGACGCCGGGCGAGCCGACGTCGCGTATCGCATTGTGAACCAGAGAACGTTCCCGGGCTGGGGCCACATGCTCGAACGAGGCGCGACCACCCTCTGGGAACACTGGGAGTTCAGCGACAATACGTATTCGCACAACCACCCCATGTTCGGCTCCGTCAGCGAGTGGTTCTACAAGGCGCTCGCCGGCATCCAGCCCGCCCCCGACGCCGTCGGTTTCAACCGGATTCTCATCAAGCCTCAGCCCATCGGCGACCTGCGCTGGGTGCGCGCCGCCCATGATTGCGTCCGCGGACGCATCTCGAGTGCCTGGGAGAAGAGCGCCGACACATTCACGTTGCGTCTCTCGATCCCCGCCAACGCCACCGCCCTTGTGTACATTCCATCGGCCGATCCCAAGCGCATCACCGAAGACGGACAGCCGGCCGCGTCGGCCCCGGGCATCAAGTTCCTGCGCACCGACGGGAACACCGCTGTGTTCGGGATCGGATCCGGCGACTACACCTTCCAGACCCCTCTCTGATTTTGCGAAGAATCCACGGGCGCACGAGCGCCGGCTTGCAGCCGGCTTGCTGTCTAGTCGGATGGATACCCTACACAGACCCCGCACCCCGGTCCTCTCCCATCCGACCTGCCTGCCGAAGCCTGGGCGCAGGCAGGTGGGAGAGGGTGCCCGGAGGGCGGGTGAAGGTGACGGTGTAGTGCATCTCGCTGATTCCTCAGTAACGCGCACGCACATTCCGGCTGGCACGAATCCGAGACCCGGCTCCCCTCGTCCGCGTCTGACACACCGCCTACCGACGCACTGCCTACCGACGCACCGCCTACCGACGCACCGCCTCCAACCTCCCATCTCCCATCTCCGATCTCCGCACGCATTAAGCCGGCTGCAAGCGGGCGCTCCGTTCCTCAGCCATCGGAGCTCCAAATCCCATTCGGGCCGAAGACCTCATCGAGACAGGTGTTCAGCAGCCCGGTGCGCACGGCAAAATCCAGTCCGGTGAATCGACGGCGAATGCAAAAGGCGTCCAGGAAGTTCGCGCGCAACCGGTCTCTCGAGATGCCGATCTGCCCGGGCTCCGTTGCCGCGCCGGCCGCACGCAGCATCTCGCGGAGTGTCCTGAACGGGATCAGTTGGCGACGCAACCGCTCGACGATCTGCCGCCAAGTGCGCCGGACCAGCTCGAGCTGCTGTCGGAGCTCATCTCTCGAGATATGCTTCGCAGCCGACTCGCGCAAGGCAACGGCGCACAAGTCGCCTTCGGCGAAACGATCCCGAATCCGATCGAGCCAAAACGTTCGGTCCGGCCAGGCCGCGCAACACGCTTCGATATCGAGTCGATCCAGCGGTTTCTCGAGCATGGATTCGTAGAGCGCGGACATGGCGAGTGTGCCAATCCCAACCTTCAGTCCATGCGATGGCGCCGCCCCCTGGTGCGTATGATGTTCCATGTCCCAGAGATGACTGAACTGATGCTCCGCGCCCGAAGCGGCCCGGCTCGACTGCATCGCCTGCATGGCAAAACCGCCAAGCATCAATCCCTCGACAAGCCGGCCAAGGGCCTCGGGACGTCCCACACGAACGCCGCCCGGATCGGACACAAGTTCCCGGAGCCGGCCCTGCACGATGCCCCAAGCCTGCGCATGGATCGGTTCGAGTCCGAGGGCGTCAGCCAGAATCCAATCCGCACCCGCAGTCACCTTTGCGAGCAAATCCGCATAGCCCCACGCGCTCATCGAGGGCGGTGCGGCGCGGATGACATCGAGATCGACGACAACCGCCGCGGGCGCGGGGCAGGCGAACGTCTGCTTCGCGCCATGGTGCGTAATGGATGCCCCGAACGCGGTGTAGCCGTCCATCGAGGCCGCGGTGCCCACGCACAGGTAAGCGCGCCCCACCCGATGCGCCGCGAGCTTGGTCAGATCGTTGATGGTGCCAGAACCCACCGCGATCGGAATCGCCTCGTGCTGTCGGAGCGCGGATTCCAAATCCACGACAAAACCGTGCTCGGCATACAATCCCGCGCTCGTGAAGAGGAACGGTTCGAGCGTCGGCTGCCGCGCGGACGCCAGTGTCTCTTGCACCTTCGCGCCCGCAGCGGCGAACGTGTTGGTGTCGGCAACGATGACGGCGGGCCGGTCTCCGAACTGCTCGCGAAAGACGCGCGGCGTCCGGGCCAGGACACCCTCGCCCAACTCGAGACAGCGTGTGTCTCGGGCCGCGCGCAGGGCATCGGCCAGCCCGGAAAAGGAACCAAGAGCTTCCTGTCGATTCTGAAAGCGTTCTGTCATGGGAACAGTCTGTTGCAGTTCTCTATCACACCGATCGGGCTGCAAGATACACGACTGAGGCCCCTCACCCCCCTCTCCCATCCGACCTGCCTGCCGAAGCCTGGGCGCAGGCAGGTGGGAAAGGGTGTCCCGCTCTGCGGGACGGGTGAGGTTGGCAGTGTCGTGCATCCAGGTGATCCCTCAGTATACAGGCTGGCGCACAGCCACAGGTGTCCGAGGCGGCACTCATCCTGTCCGCATCGTCCCGTCCGTCGGCGCGGAGCCACCCGAGATCGCTGCCAGGTCCACAGCGGCCTCGTAGCGATGCAGCTCGGCGGCGCGCGTTGCCTCAGACCACCCCAGACACTCGCCCATCCAGTCTGCGGTCTGCTCGGCCCGCTGGCGTGCATCCCGACAGTAATACTGCCAGCTTGTCCGCCGGACCATGACATCGTCCAGGTGCACCGCCCATTCGTTGGCGCAGTAATGCTCGACCACACGGCGCTCGAACGGCGGCGGCAGAATCCCGCTGACTTCCGCTCTCTCTGCAGGTGTCAGCAAAGGCTCATCCGCCGTGCGGCACGGACGGAATGCCGGACGCGGCGTCCGGGTGCGCTGCAGCCAACGGGCGATCTGATCGACTGTCTGCTCGGCCATCAGCCGGTAGGTCGTCAGTTTGCCACCCGCCACATCCCACCAGCCCGGTTCCGGATTGCGGATCTCGTGCGACCTCGAGATGTCGGACGGCTTGCCGCCTGGCGCGGCGATGAGCGGGCGCACCCCCGCCCAAGTGCCGATGACGTCGCTCGAGGTGAGGCGTGCGCGCGGGAAGAACTGGTTCGCGATCTCGAGCACATAGGCGACATCCGAGGCGTCCGCCGTGATCCGATCGAGCGACCCGTTGTAGTCGGTGTCGGTCGTGCCCAGAATCACACGTTCGCCCCAGGGTATGGCGAAGAGGATCCGCTTGTCCTCGGTCATGACCACACTGTCGGGCACGGCGAGCCGATCCCGGCTCACCACCAGGTGAATGCCCTTGGTCAGCCGCAGTTTGACCCGGCTGTGCGGAACTTGCTCGGCCCACGGCCCCGTGGCGTTGACCAGCGCGCGGCTGCGGACCCGCGTCACGTTCCCCGTCAGACAATCCTCGAGGCGGCATTCCCAATCCGCCGTGCGCGTCGCCTCGGTGAACCGTCCGTAGTTGACGATGCCAGCCCCGCTGCGCGCGGCCGATCGCAACGTGTCGAGCACTAATCGGGCGTCGTTGGTCAATCCGTCGTAGTAACGCACCCCCCCGTTCAGGCCCGCCTCGGCCAGACCCGGCATGCGCTCCAAAACTTCGCCGGGTTCGAGCCAGGTCGACTGCCCGAGGTTGCGACCCCGGCAAAGGAAGTCGTAGACCTTGACGCCGATCTTGAGTTGCCACAGCACCCAATGCCGGTTGCCGCGGTAGGTCGGAAACAGAAATGGCAACGGCTCGGCCAGGTGCGGCGCGATGCGATGCACGATCGTCTTCTCGATGCTCGCCTCGCGCACCAGACCGATGCGTCCCTGGGCCAGGTAGCGCAATCCCCCATGCAACAGGCGACTCGAACGACTGCTCGTCCCAAACGCGAAATCGTGTTGTTCGACCAATCCAACCCGCAGCCCCCGCATCGCGGCGTCGCGGGCCACGCCCGCGCCGACAATTCCGCCGCCGATCACCAGCAAGTCGAGTGGGGCCTCTCCGAACCATTTCCATGTCTGTTCTCTTTGCATAGTCTGACCACTGAGGGGTGCGCAGCATTGGTGTCGGTTCATTTAGGCCGGGTCCCCTGCCTGCGCCGAGGCTTCGGCAGGCAGGCCCGACCCGGCGGCTGCACCGGTGTGTGTCTTCGCGCCGCGTGAGGGCACGCGGCCTACAACATCGGTGTCCGTTCATTTGTAGGCCGGCGCCCCTGCCTCGCAAGGACTCAAGATCGCCCCGATTCTTAAGATTATGATGTCAAACCGCAATTGCGTTTATTGTGCACCTTGCGTAGTCGGCGCATCTGACAGTTGTCGGTATTCTGTCGTCCGGTGAGTGCGTCGGAGCGCCGGCATGTCGGTGGGCAATCGAACCGCCACCTTCGGTCGTAATCGCAATCCTGCTCCGGATGTTTCGCAAAGCTTCGCGGAGTCTGACATCCGGGCTGTGGCAAAACCGCGCCCAGAAAGGGAACCGGGAGCATTCTGTCGGTCCTGCGGGTGGTCTGTCATGAGAACAACATGCGGGTTAGGTTGGCGGATTTCAGCGCTTCCCAGAAAGAACACCGTCTGCCATCATCTCAACGCGTTCGCGGCGCCGTTGGCGGCAGGGATCAGTCTGTGGACGTTGGTGACTTGGCGCCGCCGGCCCCCCGACACATCTCAAACGTGAAAGCCTTGCCACTCATCCTTGCCCTGTGCGGAGCCTGCCTCCTGCTCGTCCATCCGCTGCCGGCCTCCGCCGGCCCCCCGGTCAAAATCATCCTCGACGTCGACCTGGCTGAGGATGTCGATGATGCCGGTGCGCTGGCAACACTCCACGCCCTCGCCAACCGCGGCGAAGCGGAGATTCTCGGCATCCTCATCTCCTCGAACAACGAGTGGGTCGGCCCCTGTGCGGACGCCATCAACACCTGGTACGGGCGTCCGGACGTGCCGATCGGCTACCAGCGCGGACATCGATACGGTTATCGCAACACCAAGGACTCCGACCGCGAAACGCCCTCCCAATACGCCGAGACCGTCGCCAAGAAGTTCCCGCACGACCTCGAACGTAGCAGCGACGCCCCCGACGCCGCCCTGCTCAGCCGGAAGCTGCTCGCGGCCCAGCCCGACCGAAGCGTCACCATCGTCACTGTCGGATTCCTCACCAACCTCCGGAACCTGCTCGATTCACAGCCCGACGAATCGAGTCCGCTGGACGGCGAGGCCCTGGTCAAACAGAAGGTCAAGCAATGGGTCTGCATGGGGGGCATCTTCCCGAGCGGCCGATTCCCCGATGGCCAGGGCGAGTACAACTTCATGTACGACACCGTCGCCTCGGTGCGCGCCGTCAACGACTGGCCAACCCCTGTCGTGTTCAGCGGATTCGCCATCGGCGCCGCCATCAAGGTGGGCGCGCGCCTGGTCGAGACGCCCGAGGCCAACCCGGTCCGCATGTGCTACCAGCTCTACAACGGACTCAAGGATCGCGAGGCGTGGGATTTGACGGCCGTCCTGTACGCCGTGCGGGGCGCCAGCAATTACTGGACACTGTCGGAGCCCGGTTTCTGCCTGATGCACGCGCGCGTCACCCACGGCTACAACGAATGGATACCGACACCCCAAAAACAGCACCGCTACCTGGTCGAAGCCATGCCACCCGAGCAGGTCGGCAAACTCATCGAAGACCTCATTGTCGAACCACCCCGCTCCGCCAATCCCATCCTCCAAGGCCGGTATGCCGATCCCGAGGCGACGGTGTTTGGCAAAATCAGAATGCCCGCCCCTTCACGTGGTAAGTGACAACCGCGAAACCGAGAACCCCAGAACCTGCCCCATGCGGGCTACGGTTCGAGTGAAATCGAACCGAGTCGATAGCGCCGCTGCCCGTCGTCGTTGTCGAGCGGCAGGGCGATGACCGGCGTGCCGTCGCGTTCGCCGACGGACACAAACACGTCGCAGGTTCCCGACGCGGTTGCCGGGGCGATCAGACCGGCTGTGAAGCGGCTGCGGTGCGATGTGACAGGGGCCTTCCCCTTGGGACCGGGCTTCAGGTCGCGCAGGTTGAAGGTCCCGTCGGCCAGCACAGCGACGATGCCGCCTTTGGCATCCTTGAGCGTCAGGGCCATGAACCCGCCCGGGTAGCACGGGGCCACACCGGCGTTGGCCCACTGGCTCTCCACCTCGAACGGCTTCCCGATGGCAACGCGGCTGGGCCATGACATCGAACGCAGTTGCAACCGGTAGCCCAGGCGGAGGTTGATGGCGTCCACGGTCTCCCGTGTTTCGGCGAGCATCTCATGCGGCCACCAATGGATAGTAAGGTAGCTCGCGTGGTAGTCCTCGACCGCCTTGATCAAGAGCGAGCCATCCCCCCAGGCGCCGCGCCCTTTGGACGGGCCATAGTGCTCATGTTCGACGATGACCGGGAGCGTGGGCCAGAAAAGACCGGCCATGTCCGCGTGGTACCACGAGTTTGGCGGCGGTTGCACGCATATGCTGTCGTCGCGCAGCGTGATGCCCTTCGAGAGCGCGTAATCCGTGAGCGGCTGATGCGCGCCCTCGACTTGCGGGCCGGCCACGTCATCGATGATGGCCAGCCGAGTGCGCTTGAAATGCTTCAGGTGCAAATCGATGTGCTGGCGTATGATCTCGTTGGCGCGCTCCTGTGGAATCTGGCTGCTGCCGCCGGTGTGACCTTCGCCCCACATGCCATAGGTGCCGATATCGAAGAAGGCCACCTGCGGCCGCCCGTCGTAACGCTCAGCCAGCGCGCGCAGGAAATTCTCGAGCTTCGCGAGGAAAACCGGGTCCGCAAAGTCTGGGTCCCAGAAAGGGCCGTCCGGTTTCGGTCCCCTGCCCCATTCGTAAAACACGCCTTTGGCTCCAGCGTTCTTTACCCACTCGGGCGTGGCGAACCGGGTCCAGTTCTCCGAGCAGGTCAGGCGAAATGCCACGCGCTTGCCCTTGGCGATCCAGCGTTGCGCGGGCGTATCCAGGACCGGCCAGTTGAACTTGCCCTCCTCCGGTTCGACAAACGCCCACGGGAGGCGCAGATAGACCACGGACAGCCCAGGCCATTCATCCACGGTATCCGCGGGCTCGAGCTTCGAGCCATAGTTCTGCGGGATGTTCGAGTAGAACATCAGGGTCCAGCCCATGTCCGGGTTGATCAGCGCCGCGCCGTTGTCCTCAGGTTTGACGACAACTCGATCGGGCGCCGACGACTCGCCCGCAGCCCCGATCATCGCGGCAAAAACCGCAGCGACGAGGACAAACAAGAGAAACGAAGGACGTGCTTTCGTGAATTGAGTCATATACGGGGCGAGTCTACTCCATTTGGCGCGGCGAGTCATGTCTTCTCGGCTGAGCGTTGAGCGCTTCTGGTCTGGCCCCCATGCGCATTACAGCGTTGAATGTCAACGTTCTCTATGAACCGTACCTTGGAGGGGGGAACGGCTCGTCCCCCGCCGAAGAATGTATTTGAAGGAGTTCGGGGCGAGGAGGCCCTGCCTGCCCTGCCTGCCGGCAGGCAGGCGGCAGGCAGGCGGCAGGCAGGCGTCCCCGCCCCACGCTCTGCAACCTCGACGCCAACCAGAGCATGGGCGACTGCCACAACGAACGCCGATACAGAGACTTAGGCAACCTCGACAGCGCTGCTTCCAGGAACAGCGCGGGGGATCTCACTAGGTTGACGCGTATGCGCAGTCGCGGGAGACGCCCTGGCCAGAGACGATGATCACCACCTAATAGGTCCTCTCCGGCCGCCGCGGGATCGGCTCCTCCGAGAGTGTCGATTTATGGAAAGCGTTGTCATTCAACGGTTTAATGCGCATTGGACCCATGAACCGGGGAACGTTCAACGCCCAACTTCCAACGCTCAACGTTCAACGAAGCGGTTCGTTGAAAGTTGGATGTTGAACGTTGCACGTTGGACGTTCGGGTTACCCCTTTTGTCAATTATCAACGGCTTGCGCAGGCGATTCATGGAAAGTCGGCTCAACTGAAACATTCCCACGCGATCTGGCGCCCGACCTTCTTGAGCGCGTAACCGACTTCCCGCAAATAGTCGCCATAGACCACTTGCGTGTGAAATCCTTCCATCTCCCGCTGGAGACGTCTCCAATCCCCATCGACAAGGATCTCCATCTGCGAACGACAGGCCGGATAGGAGGGCGAGCCGATCACCTTGCCGCGGAACCCCTGCCATTTGTTGCACGCCAGGTTCGGCACGACCACGGTCACCACCTGGTCCTGCTTGTATTCGGTCTTGCAGGCCGCGCCGTAGTCCGACTCGTAGTGCGTCATGATCGTCGCCGGCTCGTAGTCCTGGCCGTTCATGCGGCGCGGGGCCTGGCAATGGGCTACCAGGAAAATCCCCTCGTGCGGGTGATGCGAGTTGCAGACGAAGGTCGGACGGCTCGCGATCCAGCGCAGCAACACACCCGGCATCGTATGCGACAGGTCAGTGTGGCAATAGGCCGTGTAGCCTTCGTCGTTAGCCAGGCTCAACACTAAACAGGCCGGCGTGCCCAACATCGCGATCTGGCCGTGCCCCATGCACTGAGCGAAGCCGAAGTTGCTCGCCCCGGTCTCCTTGAGCAGTTCCCGGCAGACGTGCAGGGCCATGTGCGAGTTGAATACGAACTTCCGATCCGTCTCGAGCTTGATGTTGGGCAGCTTCAACAGGGCGGCGGTTTGCTCCTCGACCTGCCGAACCACCGCGTCGTTCTCTCGCGCCGCCTTGAGTCGGGCAGTGAACTCCTCGTCCGTAACGTTGACGAACTCGTATCCCCACATCTCCTTGGCCACGCGCGGTCCGTTCTCCTGAGCCAGGGAGCTGTAGGCGGCCAGTCCGCCGATCGTGAGCATCTTGGTGCCTTTGGCGTTCTTGACCCCGTACAGCGCTCGAAGCCGCCAGAGCAATTCGGCCTGGCTGTCCACCACCAGGTCGTCGGCGTCAAATCCCGGCACTGCCGGGACATCGCCGCTCTGGCGCAGGAACCGCCAGTTCGCGATCTCGAGACCGAGGTAGAACGGCCCCGACCGATGACGCAGGAACATGATCATCGGCACCTCGAGCGGCCATTCGGTGCAGGAACCCGCTGCGTAGACTATGCAAGCGTCCGTGTCGTCGACCCGCATCTGGCGAAACTTGGCCTGGGAATCGAGCACCTCAACCGGATGCACATGCATGGGGAACTCCGCCTGCGTCTTCAGAGCCGTGAGTTCCTTCCCGATGCGCCCGGCTTCTTCGCGCGCGGCGTCGAGGGTGTGGATTCCGCCGTAACTGCGCCACGAGGTCTGCTCCTGTCGGGTCGGCGCATCAAACACCAACACCGGCTTGACTCGCAGCGTCGCGCCGCGGGGAAACGACGCGGCCGCGGCTACGCGTTCGGACGCGCCCTCGACCCTGGCGACGGTGAGTGTCAGAGCCCCGACGGCCGCGCTGGCGGCCCCCAGGCCCTGCAGGAAATGGCGACGCGAGAAACCGCTGGGCGCTGACGTCTCGGCGTGAGCGTGACAACCGCAGAGGGCCCCGCCCGACGGCGGCCGCTGCCCCTGGTCCGGGAGCGGTGACGTATGTGGGGACTCGGAATCGCGAGGAGTATTCATGGCTTATGCAGATGTCTGGATGACCGTGACCGTGTGAATACTTGGCCCGGCCGCAAGTTACAAGCGCCAAGCTTCGTTATGCAGCGTGCGCGCGTGCAAACCCGGCAACGGAGAGGCGCGCAACCCCGCCGTTGACAAACGCCGTCTTCACTTGGCATGGCGGGGGACGGGCCCTGCCTGCCGCCAGCGTGCAGGTAGGCAGGGCAGGCAGGCGTCCCCACTCCGATCTTTTCGGCTTCATGAAAGCGTCGCGGATCAGTTGCAGCTCACCGGCTCGCAACAGCAACAATACTCTCAAGTCTTGGCAGCGGACCCAATTCCTTAGGCTCTGTGCAATAATTACTTCCGATTTTGGCGGGAGCGCCACGGGGCCAGATGCAAGGCCCGAGGGAGGGAGTGTATCCCCTGAGATACTCGACCGACCGAGGAACGACGCAGATGGCCCGGTGCCGCCCCATTCCGAAGGGCTGGGGGGCCCAAATCATCGCCTAAGCGGGGTGCGTCGAAAATTCCGAGAACTGCCCGCCCGGGCGGGTCCGCGCCATGGGAA
>MWFF01000171.1 GCA_002071485.1 Verrucomicrobia bacterium ADurb.Bin006
CCCCTCGTGAAGCGCATGGACCGTGTCCGCGTTCAACGCCTGTATGGCCGACTTCGCGGGCGCCAGGTGCGGCAGGATCATCTCGAAATCCTCCTCGTCGAAAACCTCCTCGAGATCCAGCCGGATGAACAACGCGCGGTTCGTCAGCATCCGACGCAGTTCGGAAAGCGGCCCCCGCAACGACTCGAACTCGGATGCCAAATCCCGCCACCCGTTCGTGCGCCCGTCGCTGTCGATCCACCGCCCAGCGGCCGAAAGCAACCGCGCCTTCCCCGGCGCAACCATCTGCATCGCCGTCGGTATGGTCGCCGGGGCGCGCGCCGCGGCCAGGAGGCCTCGGGCTTCGGACGCGCTCACGATGCGCACCGCGGCGTTCGTCGGCCACGAAGGCGCCAATTCCTGAATGTCGATCTTCTCGCCCCGAGCGCGCATCTCCCGCTGCCAGGCGGAGAGCGCCAGAGACCCCCGCATCCGTTCCTCGATCAGGAACAAAGCCGCCAAACCGGCAAGACCGGCGGCGACAAACAGCACGCGACGCGTCACTCGAGTCATCCGAACCAGTCTGACACGCCGCGCCACCGATCGTCACGTCCAGATCGTCATTGACAGGCGACTGGCAACGGAAGCAGTATGCCTCCCGACAATCCAAGTACACCCGGTGAAACAGCGAGAATCCATTTGGCATTGAACCGCGCGATTCCGCTATTCTCTGCGCTCTATGAAACTGCCCCCACTCTTAAACGCCCTCGTTTCGCTCTGCACGCCCACAATGACCCGCGCCCGGGTCAAACGCCTCTGCGCCGGGTTTGTGCGCGGACTTCTCGCGCTCGGCCTGGCTGGATCGGTCCAGGCCGCCAACATCGCGCTGGAGGGATCGGGCATTCTCGGTTTTAACGACGCGATCGATGAGGATGCCGGGACCCAGTATTTTCAGGCGGGCGTGCTCGCACACATCAACGACGGCCTGCTGGGCACACGGGTCGACAACTGGTCCAACGGAGCAGACCAGGGGCAAAACGTCAGTTTCGTCGGCGTGCTTTGGCCCAGCCCACGCTTCGAACGGATCACCAAGCTCATCTTGACGCTGGCAACCTTTTGGGATGGCGGCTGGTTCGGATACTCGTACAGCGCCCCGGGCTATGGCGGCACCATCTATGCCGTCAGCGACCTGCTCGAACCGACCCTCCAGGTTACCACCGACGGCGGCGAGACATGGACGACCATCGACCACACCTCCGACTACATGACCGCCCTCGATGGCCACGGCATCGGCGGCACCGGCGGTGTGAACCCGACTTCGGCGACCGCCGTCTTCACCCTTGCCACGCCGGCCACCCAGATCAACGGAATCCGCATCATCGGCGAGAACGGCGGCAGTGCCGGGGCCGACGCCAACGGCTTCCTCGGTGTCTTCGAGTTGGTGGTGGAAGCGGAGGCTGGCGACTCCGACGGCGACGGCATGCCCGACGACTGGGAACGGGTCAACGGCCTGACGGTCGGCGTCAACGACGCCGATGACGACCTCGACGGCGACGGCTTGTCGAATATCGAGGAGTTCCAGGCGAACACGAAGGCGAACCAAAGCGACACCGACGCCGACGGTCTGAGCGACGGGCATGAAGTCAAAATCTCCCTGACCAATCCGCTTTTGGCCGACACCGACGGCGACGGTCTGAGCGACGGCGCGGAGGTCAACACCCACAAGACCAATCCGCTTTTGGCCGACACCGATGGCGACGGTCTGAGCGACGGCGCGGAGGTCAACATCCACAACACCAAGCCCCTGGTGAAAGACACGGATGCCGACGGCTTTTCGGACGGCATCGAGGTGGGCCAAGGCACAGACCCCAGAAACCCGGCTAGCTACCCGAGCAACGCCGCCCTCATCGGCACCGGCATCATGGGCGTCAACGATGCCATCGACTCGGACGCGGGCACGACGTATCTCCACGCCGGTGTGGCGGCCCATATCAATGACGGCAACATGGCCAGCCGGGTCGACACATGGTTTGGTGGAAACGATCAAATCTGCAGCTTCGTCGGCGTCACCTGGCCCATCGCGCTCGGCACCCAGATCAAGAGCGTCACCTTGACCCTCGCCACGTTCGCCGACGGCGGCTGGTTCGGTCCGAACGGTGTGGGCCCGGGCGCCGGCGGCTATCTGGACGGCGGATTGCTGCTCGAACCCACGGTCCAGGTCCAGACCGCGGGCAGCGCGGAGTGGACGACCGTCAGTGCCACTTCGGACTATCTCATGGCGCTGGACGGCCATGGCATTGGCGGAGGCGGCAATCCCAATCCAACCTCGGTCACGGCGCAGTTCACTCTCGACACGCCGATCGCCGGCGCGACCGGCATCCGCATCATCGGTGAAAACGGCGGCAACGCCGGCGCGGACGTCAACGGTTTCATTGGCGTCTTCGAACTGGTCGTAACAGCCGGAATCGCCAACGACTCCGACAACGACGGCATGGACGACGATTGGGAGCGGCTCCACGGTCTGCAGGTCGGCGTCAACGACAGCGCCGACGATCCGGATGCCGACACCCTGTCGAATATCCAGGAGTTTGCCGCAAACACCGACCCGAAGAAGGCCGACACCGACGACGATGGGTTGACGGACGGCGAGGAACTGGCCACGTACAATACCAATCCCCTTGTGGCCGACACCGACGGCGATGGGTTGACGGACGGACGCGAGGTCAAGACGTTTGGCAGCAACCCGCTTGTGGCCGACACCGACGCCGACGGCCTCACCGACGGCCAGGAAGCCGATGTCTACCACTGCGATCCGACCAAGCCAGACACTGACGGCGACGGCTACAACGACGGAATCGAGGTTGCACTCGGGAGCGATCCCAACTCGGCAGCCAGCCAGCCCCGCGAGGTGGCCGTCCTCGGCCAGGCGATTCTGGGTGTCAAGGAGCCGGGCGACGGAGGTCTCGAAACCCCCTATGCCAACGCGGGCGTGTTCGCCAACATCAACGACGGCGATCTCCTCACGCGCGTCGACACCTTCGGCGGCGGCGCGGCGCCCACCGCCAGCTACGTCGGCATCCTCTGGAACCAGCCCGTCACGGCCCCGGTCGTGCGCCTCAAGCTGAGCCTGGCCATCTTCTTCGACGGCGGTTGGTTCGGCCCCAACAACGTCGGACCCGGCAGCGGCGGTGTCTTGTCACCCAATTACCTCCTCGAGCCCGCGGTGCAGGTCTCGACCGATCATGGCGCAACCTGGACCACCGTGGCGCACACGTCCGATTATCTGACGGCCCTCGATGGACATCCGCTGCCGGCTGTCGACTTCGGAGCACCCACCACGGCCCAGGCCACATTCACGCTGACCGAGCCGCGGTCCAATATCAATGGCATCCGGCTCCTGGGCAGCGAGGGCGGCACGGCGAGCCTCGGCTTCCTCGGCGTCTTCGAACTGAGCGTCGAGGTCGAGCGCCCGGCCGCAGGCGTCATTCTCGTCTCGGTCGCCAGAGTGGGCGATCAGTTCCGGTTCGAGTTCGACACCCAGGCAGGGGCAAATTACGTGGTCGAGTCCAGGGACGCGATCGCGACCGGCGACTGGCAGACGCTCACAACCGTCGCTGGCGACGGCACACGCAAACAGGTGACCGACACCGCCGGCGCGGCGCAGCGCTTCTATCGGGTAGCAACGCAGTAAGCAAACAGAGGAATCCGCATGATGCTCGACATCCTCACCCTCACCCGTCAGTGAAACACAACAAAAACAACACAACGAAGGTTATGAGAATGAGAATACCAACGGTGGCAAAGCTCCTGGGATGCAGTGCGGCGGTCTTCCTGATCGCAGACGCCCAGGCGCAGTTGCTCTTCAAAACCAAATTCTCCGCTCTCGAGGGCTACACGAACGGCTGGATCATCGGTCAGCCGTCGATCGGCGCCAAGTGGGAGAACGCCAATGCCGATTGGGATTGGTGCGCCGCCAACGAGCCCGAGTACGTCAAGCTCAACAACGGCAAGAGCTGGATTCCCGAGGGACAGACCGAGCCGTATTACATTGTCACAGCCACCAACACTACCGCGCTGGGGGGAGGGCAGATGATGGTGGCTTCGGACGGGAACTATGGAACCAACGCGCAAACCTACTTCTGGAAGATCGATTTCCCGAAGCAGATGACCGGGCCGATCACCGTCACTTGGGACTGGCAATTCCATTGCACAAATGAGATCCCGGCTGACTATGACCCCACCAACAATAACTACAACGCCCAACTGCCTGGCTTCGACCACGGATTCGGCCTCGCCGACTACGCCAATCGCACCGCGGACGGCGCTTATGGGAATCCGAACTGGGTCTACAGCGAGTGCAGCACCGGCGTGCGCCTCAGCTCGCGCCAGGACTGCCGCTTCAATGGACTGGGCGTCTGCGGCGGTTCCGGAAGTTGGTTTGATCGGGGCCCCGAATTCAAGGACGGCAAGGTGCTCCACATGAAGACCATCATGTACGTCGCCAACGGGGTGGACGACGATCTGACGTACATGAACACCTACGACAATTTCGCCCAGAGAGACGGCGAAAACGTCTGGCAAACCGCAAAATACGACGGAGACCCCTTCTACACCGACCAACTTGGCGAGAAATACATGTCCGAATTCGGGATGCGGCGCTGCCCGGGTGAAGTCGATCCCGAGAGCGGGATCAACTGCATCATGTGCTGGATGAACGGCAACCAGTACTCGCGCTATGTCCTGGTCTCGAACATCCGCGTTTGGGGCCCCGACGGCATCCCCACGCCGACCCTCCGCATCGACCCCGCCCCACCGAACAAGATCAAGCTCACGTTCACAGGCTGGCTCCAGGCGGCGGACGATATCGAAGGACCATGGCAGGACGTCGCCCTCCCAAGCGCAAGTCCCATGACCATCGACGCCGCGAGCGCGGCGAAATTCTATCGGGCGGAGAATTGATCTGCAGATCGCATTCCTCGGTGCCCCTCGGTGGGGCACCGAGGAGATTCAATCGCACGTAATCAGGAGGTGGTGGCTGGACCCAGAATTGAACTGGGGACACAAGGATTTTCAGTCCTCTGCTCTACCAACTGAGCTATCCAGCCAAACCCGGCTCACAATGTAAGTTCGAGTTCGCGCGCATATTACGCACTCGTCAAAAGACGAGGCAAGCAGTTTCCGCGAATTGTCAGCGAAACGAACAACCACAAAGAAGCGAACTCGGCCGGCGGAACGGACAATTGCAGTCGGCCGAGTTCAATCAACTTGGCGGCCTCCCACAGGGAGATGTCGGCGACGGCGAGTGTCTGAGCGTGCCGGATGAGCGTCTGCTCCACCAGCGGCGGCAGCGTGTCCCCCACTGCGCGCTGAATCCACGCATGAGTGTCTAGGGGATTTGGCGGCGCAGGGCTTCGATGTCGGATGAGGTGACGCCGCGCTGGAGGGCTTCGAGGATGACCTGGCGTGCTAGATCGGGCTCCCGGGCTTCAAGGTAGTAGAAAGCGAGCGTGTGGACGTATCGCGGATTGTCGGGCGCGGCCTCGATCGCCATGCGCAACAGACGGAACGTCTCCGGGTAATCGGTGCCAGCCTTGAGAATGGCGAGGTTGCAGGCGGCCGCGGCATTCTGAGGGGCCAGTTCCAGCGCGCGCGATAGTTCCCTGGCGGCGGCGGCGCGCCGGCCCAGCTCCGCATAGAGCAAACCGAGATTGAAGTGCGCCTCGGCGCACGGTTCGGGCAGTCCGGCCGCTTTCTTAAGGCGCGACTCCGCTTCGTCGAGCCGTCCGAGGCGGGCGAAGGCCATGGCGCCGTTGATGAGCGGCTGCGGGATATCGCGGCGCAGGGCGTGAGCGCGGTCGTACTTGGCGGCGGCGGCTTCGAGCTGGTTTTGCCGCATGAGAATGTTGCCGGCGTTGAAGTGCGAGCTCCAGTGATCCAAGCGCAAGTTGTAGGAATCCCACATCTCATGAATGGCGCGCGCGAGCCAGTCGCGGTACTCGATCGGAACATCGCGTTCGGAGAGTGCGGCGAGGCGTTCGGCCGCGCGAATGCGGACCAGGCGGTAGTCGTCCGAGATCGCCTTGAAGAGGGCGGGCCGATCCTCAGGGACGGCGTCGGCATCGAGCCCGGCGGCTGCGGCGCCCCGGACCAGGGGGTGTCTGGCCGCGGACGCCAGGTCGCGCAGGAGGGTTCGCTGCCGCGGGTTGTTGGAAGGCGGCAGGAGCCGGATCAGAGCGGCGGCAAAGAGGGGATCGGCGTCCGGATTGGCAATGAAGTCGAGGGCGGCGGGGATCTTCTGCCAATGGCCGTCGCGGAGCCCTTTGACGAGGAGGGCGCGGTCGAGTTCAGGTGCGGTGCGCTTTTCGAAATCCGGATGCCACGAGCGAATCTGTTCGAGGGCCCAGGCATGGTCTTTATCGTCATGGCACATGACGCAGGCGTTGCGCGAGCCGACGGCCTGGCTGAGGTGAGGCATGGGCGGGCGCATCGAGTGATCGGACTGGTTCATGCCGCCGAACGGGTTCATGGGCATGTGGCACTGGATGCATTGGGTGACGCCGCCGTCCGGATGGTGCATATGGGCGGCGGCGTTGTTGACCCGCTCCTGGTGACATGGGAGGCAGGCGTGGTTGGCGTTGTCGCCCTTGAACCGGTAGCGTCCGCTCGAGGTGTGGCAGTGCGTGCAGCTCAGGCCGCCCCGAGTCACGCAAGGACTGAGGAGCCAGCTTCCGATCGTGTAGTTCTCGCCCAGGTCCCGCCCATCGGCATAGTGATCGATGTGCTCGAAGCTGGCCAGGTCGAAGTGATCCCAGAAGCGGTCGCCTGTTTCGAACCGGGCGGTGAGTGGGGTGGCTTTGGCGTGGCATCCGGAGCAGGAGTCGTTTTGCTGCTCGATGCTCAGGTCATGCCAGGCGATGATCTCGAGGTCGCCAGGCGGACGGTTGGCCGGGGCGGCTCGGCAGACGCGGACGTGTTCGGAGGCGGGGCCGTGGCAGGACTCGCAACTGATGCCCGGCTCGTTCCAGGTGGTGGCGTAGCTGTCGGTTTGGGGGTCGTAATTCGATTCGAGTTGGCTGACGTGGCAACTGAAGCAGGCGGCGTTGAAGGTGAGCATCGGGTCCCGCCACGACACCGGCCGATCCTCGAGACCGTTCTCGAAATGGCGGACCATGCCGAGCGTTGTGTTGCGCCAGCGCTTTTCGCGCACGTCATAGAAGATTGGCAGCACCTGCAGGCGCCCATCGTCGAGCCGGGTCAGGAAGTTATAGTAGTTCTTGCCGCCCAGGGCATAGGCGATCAGGTACTGCAGCCCGGTTTCGTCTTCGACCCATCCCTTCCCGGGGGTCGAGTCGGCGCGATACATGTGCCCGTCGACTTCGATCGGCTCGTGCTGGGGCGGCACCAGGGCGGCGAGAGAGGCGGACCATGGTTGGAGGGCACGTCCGTGATGAGAGGGTTCCCAGAGTTCGTAGAATCTGGCGTGGCACTCCTTGCAGCTCACCGAGCCCTGGTAATGCCGCGGACGCTCCCCACAACCGGACAGCAGCAGCAGCAGGCTGAGCCTGAGCAACACTCGGACGGAAACGACGACCTGGCGGCTCTTGCGACCGGCCTCGTCAGAATCCAGGGGCTGGTGGAATGTGTTCTGCACAGAGCAACATAAACGATGCAGCGCGGGGTCAGGCCTGCCTGCCGGCAGGCAGGCGACCCGGCCTACAAGCCTGTGGGCCGCGTGCCCTCACGCGGCGGAGCTTCTGAGGCTGTGTACAGAGAAGTCAAGTATGTATGCCGGGTTGATGGGGTCGAGGATTCTCTATTAGATTAGAGCGCGATCTCGGCGAGATAGATGGCGGTGATTGGTTTGCCCGAGGCATCAAGTTCGTGGCTCGAGTAGTAGGAGAGCAAAGCGCGGCCGCCGTCCAATTCGACAAAGCCGGAGTAGGAGTTGTCGCCGCCGCTGGGCAACTCGGCGCAGGGGTGGAGGCGATCGCCGACCAGCCACCACAGGGCCGTTTTCGGGCCGCGATCCGGTGTCGAGTCGCGTCCGCCAACCAGACAGCGGTCGCCCCACTTGACCAGCATCGGGCCCCCAATCGAGCGGTCCAGGTCCAGCCGGTCCCATCGCTTGTAGGGGGGGGCTGACCGAAGAAGCTGGGCCGTGCCGTGACGGCGCCCGATTCCCAGCACCCGGCCGTCTGGCTCGAAGAGGAACGCTGTTTCGTCCCCGGCGATCTCCTGAAACACGGCGCGTTTGCGCCAGATCAGGCCATCGTCGCTTTCGAGCATCAGGGATTCGACCTCACGGCCTTCTCCCTTGGGACCGACGGCAAAGCCGATCTTGCGCCGGCCACACAGGTAGGCCTTGCCGCCAAACGCCCCCGCGCGCCAGATGTAGTGTCCGAAGGTCCCTTCAAGGAGGATGGGGCTGTGCCATTGGACTCCATCTTGGGACCAGGCCGCGTAGCCCAGATGCAGGTTCAAGTCCCAATCCTTGGGCGGCAGTGTGGTTGGGCCGCTGTACCAGGTTCCCGTGTAGACAAAGAGCTTGTCCTGGAAGACCAGAAAATGCGGATCGCGGGTGTCCCTGTGGGCGACGCGGAACCGGTGAACCTGCTTCCATTGCCGCCCGTCGTCGTCGCTGGCCAGGATCAGAATGGAGGCCGTCGGATGCACCGAGTGTCCGTCCGGACAACTTCGAAAGGTCAGAAACAGCCGGCCTTTGAATCGGACCAGATCGGTGAACGCGTTGTGCTCACCGTTATGGAACACGCGTCGCACGGATGTCACCCGAATCTGCGGCAGGGATTGGTCGCGCCCGGTCTGCCCGGGCTCGGCGCCGGACGTGCAGGCGCCGAGACAGCCGCAGAGAATCGGCATCGCCACGGCGTGGAGGACGGACTGAACCGAGGATGATCGTCTGGCCGGAACGGATCGGTCGGGTGTGTGTGTGCGGGAGCGGTCGCCAGCGGTTCTCGAAGCGTCGTCGGTCGAGTGGGAACGTGCTTTCACAGGGGCGAGATTCGGCTCGAGGATTCCTGGCGGGCAAGCTCATTCGCAGGGGGCGCATTTGCAGCGAGGGTGTTTGTGTCTTGGCGCGGGAGGGCATTCGATGTTCAATGGGCGGCGCATGAACCAGGAGATTGCCGCCTTGCTGGACCTCTCGCATGAACTCGGGCGCGAAGAGCGCCAATTGGCCATCCTGAGCGAAGGCAACGCATCCGCCCGGCTCGATGGCGGGCAATTCGCCCTCAAGGCGAGGGGCGCTCGGATGGCGTCACTCGTCGAAAGTGACCTGACCGTGTGCCGGGGGGCGCCGATGATCGAGTTGCTGGACCGCAAGACCCTGCCCGACGCCACGATCGAGAAGGCCCTGCTCGACGCGCGAGTCGATTTCGCCGCGCAGATGCCCGGCCTGGATTCGATTTTTCATGCCTGGCTGTTGACCCTCGAGAATGTGCGTTTCGTCGGTCAGGCCCATCCGGTCGCAGTCAACCAGATTCTCGCCTCGCCTCGCGCCCGGGACTTTGCCGAACATCGGATGTTCCCGGACGAGATTCTGTTCTGCGGTGCGATGTCGGTTTATGTGCCCTATGCGGATCCCGGTCTGCCCCTGGCCTGGCAAATCCGCGAGCGAACCCGCGACTTCATCCGCGAGCACGGGATGGCGCCGCGGTTAATCCTGCTGCAGAACCACGGGATCGTCGCCCTGGGCGCGTCCGCGCCGGAGGTGCTGGCCACCGTGATGATGGCCAACAAGGCGGCGCTGATTTTCAGCGGCGCGGCCGCGATGGGCGGACCGACGTTCCTGCTGCCCCAACATGTCGATCGAATCCTGGCGCGCCCCGACGAGGGGCATCGACAGCGCCTCGTGGATTTCTGAAGGCGGCTAGCCTGCATTTCTCACCACTTTTTGCCACCGCGAAGCCGGAGTTCTCAAGAGAAGTCAGCATGCAGGCTAGGAATCCTGGCCGGCGCACAGGGCGGCGCCGATGAGGCCGACCTTGGGATTGAGCACGACGCGGACAGGGATCGCCTCCATGAGCGACCTCATGCGTCCTTTGTTGAGGAATGCTTCGAGAAATGTCCCGTCCTGGAGGAGCGGCAGAATCTTGGGCGCGACCCCGCCGGCGACGAAGAGACCTCCCTTGCAGAGGAGTTTCAGCGCGAGGTTGCCCGCCTCGGCGCCATAGGCGCTGACAAACATGCGCATGGCCTGCAGGCACAACGCGTCACCGCCGCTCAACGCCGCCTCGGAGACCGCAGCCGACAAGTCCACCGTGCTCGTCTCTCCATCGGTCTCGAGCAGCGATTGTTCTCGAACTCGAGCCATCGCAGGCGTTTCCTGTTCGGGGTGTTGTTTGCAGAGGAACTGGTAAATCAGGGCGATGCCGGGCCCTGACACAACCCGTTCGACGGAGATTTGCGGCACTCGAAGGTGCTCGCGCAGGTGATCCAGCAACTGCGCTTCGAGGGCCGAACGCGACGGAAAATCCGTGTGGCCTCCCTCGGACGGGAACGTGCGATACCGTCCCGAGGCGTCGGGAACCAGGAACCCCTCACCAAGGCCTGTGCCGGCGCCGATCACTGCGATGGGGGCGGAACGGTCGGGCGTGCCCTTCTGGAGGGTGAGCAGGGCCGAATCATCGAGTCCGGCAAGGCCATAGCCGATGGCGCTGAAATCGTTGAGGAGAGTGACGCGTCCGATGCGCAAGTCGCGCTGCAGCCGCTCGGCCGAGAGAGACCAACTCAGATTCGTCAACTGGGAGGCCTGGTTGACCACAGGCCCCGCGATGCCGAAACAGGCGTGCTCGACCTCGCCGCGGCCGTCCAATGCCGATTCCGATTCATCGAGGAACCTCTTCACCATGGGCGCCAGGTCGGGATAATCCCGACTGTGATACGTCTTTTCGGCGAGCGTGGCCAGCGACGGTCGGGAGTGGCCCGGGGCGGGCGCCTGGGCATGGACGAGTTGCAGAATCGTCTTTGTTCCTCCGATGTCGCCGGCCAATACAAGTTTGCTCATAGCACAAAATCCTGTTCCCGCTCAAGCTGCGCGCCGAGCGTACTCCCTTTCGCCTCTGCGCGGCAAGAGAAAGGGTGGCACGCGATGCCGGCTATTCCGCGGCCAAGCGGGCCGTGGCGGGCAACCGCCCACCGACGCGCCGCACTCCGCGCCCAGGGTTGGCCGCCAGATGCTCGCAGACCTTGAAGACGGTCTCCGGGGCGGCCGGTCGGCGAACTTGAGGTCTGAGGGCGACGGCAATGCCTGGGCAATCTCGACGGCCGTCTAGGGCGCGGGCTTGCAATCCGGCGCGCCGGCCAGATAGGCCACGACTCTCTGTTGGAGTTCGAGGACCTTGTCGGCTGCGATCTTGCCGGCCTGGACGCCGAGCTGATGGTAGGCGTTGATGTGGATCAAGTGCGCATAGCAGGCCGTCGATGTCAAAGCCCTGAAGCGCGGCCGGAAGCAGGCCCACGGCAGAGGTCTCGCTTGTCCGTCATCGAGGCGTGATAGCCGGGCGGGAAATCCACCCGACTGAGGTCAACCGCAAGATCGATCTACGGGAAAAATGGTAGTTGTCCGGGAATCGTCGCCACGCGTTCATAGTGTCGTATGTTCTGCAGCCGGCCGGCAGCATAAGGGACCGGGCCGCGGCTTGGGAACGGAGAAATGCACCTCTCGCCCGCAGCGGCCCGCATTGTGGAGTCATCCGCTTCGCGGCGGTCACAACGCCGTGAAACATGCAGGCGAGTGCGGAATTGCTTTCGTAGCGGGCTGTTTGCTGTTTCACTTGGGTCCGCATGAAGCTGCTTGTGCTTGGCTCCGGCGGGCGGGAGCACGCCCTGGTTTGGAAACTTGCTCAGTCCGCGCGTGCGCGCCAGATCTGGTGCGCCCCCGGCAATGCGGGCATCGCCGCTGAACGCCTGGCCGCCAACGACGCCCCGGTCGAGTGCGTCCCGATCGGGGCGGAGGACCTCGAGCCGTTGCTTGCGTTTGCCCGGCAGCACAGGCCCGACCTGACGGTGGTCGGCCCTGACAACCCGCTGGCGGCGGGAATCGTTGACCTCTTCGAGCAAAACGGTCTTCGCATTTTCGGGCCGAACCGTTCCGCCGCACGGTTCGAGTCCTCAAAGGTCTTTGCTCAGGAGTTCATGGAACGTCACGGCATTCCCACCGCCCGTGCGGGGACGTTCACCGAGTTCGCGGCCGCCTCTCGATTCGCGTCCGGTCTCGGGGGACGCTGCGCTGTCAAGGCGGACGGGTTGGCCCTTGGCAAAGGCGTATTGATTTGCCGCAACATGGAGCAAGCCGATCAGGCGATCGAGCAAATCCTCGTGCAGAAGGCGTTCGGCCCGGCCGGGGCCCGCATCGTGATCCAGGAGTTGCTCGAAGGAACGGAGGTCTCGCTCCATGCCCTGTGCGACGGAAAGACGGCCAGGCTCTTTCCGACCTCCCAGGACCACAAGCGGGCGCTCGACGGCGACCAGGGCCCGAACACCGGCGGCATGGGCACATGCTCGCCCGTCCCTTTTCTGAGCGAGGCCGACCTGGCCTCGATTCGCCGGAGCATTCTCGAGCCGTGGCTGCGCGGCTGCGCCGCGGACGGGATCGATTATCGGGGAATCCTGTATCCGGGGCTGATGCTGACTCGGGACGGTCCCAAGGTGCTCGAATTCAACGCGCGGTTTGGCGATCCGGAAACCCAGGTCTATCTCATGCGCCTCGAGAGTGATCTGGCCGACTTGCTGGACGCCTGTGTTTCCGGCGCGCTCGATCGGATCGACATCACATGGCGCCCCGAATCAGCGGTCTGCGTCGTGATGGCGTCAGGAGGTTACCCGGGCAGCTACCCCAAGCACAAGCCGATTCAGGGGCTCGACTCGGCCGGGCGCCTTCCGAACACCAAGGTCTTTCACGCCGGCACCGCGCACGAAGCGGGCCGGGTGGTCACGAACGGCGGGCGGGTGCTGGGGATCACGGCTTTGGGGGCCGATCTCGAGAAGGCCCGCGCGGCCGCCTACGCCGCCGTCCGGGAAATCCGCTTCGACGGCGCCCAATTTCGCCGCGACATCGGCATGAAGGCCTTAGCCCGCGTTTCTCACCAACTGTTGATGTCATCTGACCGGTCACCGTCACATTTCACCTGAAATGCGGGTTAGCCCAACGGATATTTCACATGCTTCGCGAGGAACCGTAGCCGTATAGCCCGCATATTTCCCAGGGTCGGTGCAAGAATTACTTCCGGTTTTGCCGCCCCGCCCCGGAGGACTGGGGGGCTTCGGCTCGCAGGTCCCACGATCGCGCATATGCGTCAACCAAAGCAGAGGTCGGAGTCGGACGGTCAGACCCGCCTCTGGCGATTGGCCAAGCGCCTGATCCCGTGATTCCAGGCCGCGATAGCCGTAGTCCTCAATGATGCGGACAGCCTCGTGGGCGGAGCCGCAGTCCTCGCGCAACAAGCCTGTGTCGGGCTCGCGTTGAAGCGCCGTCTCAGTTATGCTGTGAGCCATGCAGAGTGTTTCTGACATCCACAAGGTCGCGTTCGTGGGGAACTACTTGCCCCGCAAATGCGGCATCGCCACGTTTACGACGGATCTGTGCAACGCGGTGGACCGGTTGGGACCGCGCTTTGAGTGCGCCGTCGTGTCCGTCAACGATCTGGCCGAGGGTTATTCCTATCCGCCGGAAGTGCGGTTCGAGATGCAGGAGCAGCACCTGCCCTCCTACCAGCAGGCGGCGGATTTCTTGAATCTGACCAACGCCGACGTGGTATGCGTGCAACATGAGTTCGGCATCTTCGGTGGGCCGGCGGGTAGTCACTTGCTGTCGCTCCTGCGCGGGCTGCGAGCGCCCGTGGTGACCACCTTGCACACGGTGCTGAAGGACCCGAACGAGGACCAGCGGCGGGTCATGCGGGACCTGGTGCGGTTGTCCACTCGACTGGTGGTCATGTCCGCCAAGGGCGAGGTCTTTCTGCGCGAAATCTACGCGGCCCCGGCGAGCAAGATTGACCTGATCCCGCACGGCATTCCCGACATGCCGTTTGTGGATCCCAACTACTTCAAGGACGAGTTCGGTGTTGCCGGGAAGAAGGTGCTCCTGACCTTCGGCCTGCTCTCGCCCAACAAGGGCATCGAGTATGCCCTGCAAGCCCTGCCCGACATCGTGCGCGAATTCCCGGAAGTCGTGTATGTCATCCTGGGCCAGACGCATCCCAACCTGCTGCGGGAACAGGGGGATGCCTATCGGTTGAGCCTGGAGCGGTTGGCCAAGGACCTGGCGATGGAAAAACACGTGGTGTTCTTCAACCGCTTTGTCGAGTTGGAGGAACTCAAGGTGTTCATTGGCGCGGCCGACCTCTATCTCACCCCTTACCTGAACGAGGCGCAAATCACTTCCGGTACCCTGGCCTACGCGTTCGGTGCGGGCAAGGCCGTGGTGTCCACGCCTTACTGGCACGCCACCGAACTGCTGGCTGAGGAGCGCGGCGCGCTCGTGCCGTTCCGAGACCCGGGCGCCATTGCCCGCGCGGTGCTGCAGTTGTTGCGCGATGAACCGCGCCGGCACGCGATGCGGAAGCACGCCTACAGACTGAGCCGGGAAATGGTCTGGAGCAGCGTGGCCGGGCAGTATTTGAAGTCGTTCGAGCAGGCTCGGCTGGATCACAACTTTCTGGGCCGGAAGTCTTCGCCCATTCGCACCCTGGATCAGCAACCCGGCTTGTTGCCGGATCTCAAGCTGGGTCACCTGATTCGCCTGACCGATGCGACGGGTCTGTTCCAGCACGCCATCTTCACGGTGCCCAATTTCACCGAGGGCTATTGCACGGACGACAACGCCCGGGCGCTGGAGTTGCTGCTCGAGTTGCGGCGTCTGGGCCAAGGTTCGCCTCAACAGGTGTCCCTGATCACGACCTACGCGGCGTTCCTGCATCACGCCTTCGACCGCGCGTGCGGCCGGTTCCGCAATTTCATGGGGTTCGACCGGCGCTGGATCGAGGACGCCGGCTCAGAGGATTGCCACGGACGTTGCCTGAAGGCGTTAGCCCAGGCGGTGGAACAGACCAGCCTGCCCGGCATCCAGATGCTCGGCGGGCAACTCCTCGAGCTGGCCTGGCCCGCGGTGGAGACCTTTCAGTCCCCACGCGCTTGGGCCTTGACCCTTCTGGGCGTGGACCACTACCTGCGCCAATTGCCGGGTGACCGGCCCGTCAGCCTGCTGCGTGAACAACTGGTCCAGCGGCTGATGCAGCGGTTCGCCGACTGCGCTTCCGAGGAGTGGCCCTGGTTCGAGGACATCGTGTCCTACGTCAACGCCAAACTGCCGCACGCCCTGCTGGTCAGCGGCGCGGCCATGAACTGCGCCCCGGCGGTTGACTTGGGTCTCAAGACTCTCCGCTGGCTGGCCCACCTGCAGACTTCCGAGAAAGGCTTCTTCCGGCCCGTCGGGTCCAACGGCTTCTTCCCGCGCGGCGGCGCCCGCGCGGCGTTCGACCAACAACCGATCGAAGCCCAGGCGATGATTTCGGCCTGCATCGCCGCCCATCGCGTCACGGGGGAGGAGAGTTGGTTGAAAGTGGCGCGGCGCGCTTTCGAGTGGTTCTTGGGCCGCAACGAGCTGGGGCTGGCGGTTTATGACACCTCGACGGGCGGCTGCCGCGACGGCCTGCACCTGGACCGGGTCAGCCAGAACCAGGGAGCAGAGTCCACGCTGGCTTTCCTGTTGGCGCTGGTCGAGATGCAAGCCGTGCAGGCTGAGCTGAGCACTTTCAAAACCGCCGAAGAACTGCAAGCTGTTCCCGGCGCCGTCCCATCCGTGCCTTCCGCGAAACCATGAAAACCATCACCCTGAACCGCGTCGGGCCGGCGTTGAAGCCCGATCCCTCGCGCGTGCTGATCCGACCGTTCCAGCCGGGGGACGAAGCCGGCTCCCGTCGGCTGGTAGCGCGCGTGCTGGCCCTGTCTGAGCCGACCGTCACGCAACTGCTGAGCGAAGTGCTCGGCGAATTTGGCGACCGCCACGCGGAGTTGGAGGAGTTCCTGCACCGGCGGTTCGGCGAAGTGAGCCACTTTCTGCCGCCGGAGGCCGCGCCATCGTCCGACCGCCAGTTGCTCCTGGCGTCCTATTTCACGCACGAGTATTCGCTCGAAGCCGCCGCGTTGTTCAATCCGTCCATCGTCCCGCACCCGGATCAGACCAATCTGCCGACTGGGGCGTTGCGATTCATCCTCAGTCTGCGGGCCACCGGTGAAGGCCACATCTCCTCTATCACGTTTCGCACCGGCACCATCAGCGCGCAGCGCCGCATCAAGCTGCTGCCGCCCGTGCCGTTTGTGACCGAGCCGGCGCGCGTCTGGAACTCGACTTACGAACAAGCGTTGTTCCGCCGCAAACTCGCCGAGGCGGACGTGGGCTGCGATTTCTGCTGGCGCGTGTTGGACCGGCTGCCGGGGCATTTCACCATGGCTGAATTGCAGCGAATGTTGGAGACGTCCCAACCCTCGAGCGACTCCACCGACCCGGCGGTGGACCGCGCCATCCGGGGGATGATCCTGCTGGCCGAATCCAACTACGAAGTGGCGTTCTCGGCCAGCCCGCGCATTTCTCAACGCGCCATCTTTCCGCACCTGCCCAGCCAGCGCAACGGCATCGAAGACGCCCGCTTTGTCCGCTTCCAGGACGACGACGGCTCGACGACCTTCTACGCGACCTACACCGCCTACGACGGCCGCATCACCCTGCCGCAACTGCTGGAGACCCCCGACTTCGAGCGATTCCGTTTCATCACCCTCAACGGCCCGGCCGTGCGGAACAAGGGCATGGCTCTATTTCCCCGGCGCATCAACGGTCTCTACGCCATGCTCTCACGCCCGGATGACGAGAACCTCTTCCTGATGTATTCGGAACACCCCCATTTCTGGTACGAGGCGAAACTCCTGGCGTCGCCGCAGGAACCGTGGGAACTGCTCAAGCTCGGCAACTGCGGCTCGCCGATCGAGACTGAGGCCGGCTGGCTGGTGCTCAGTCACGGCATCGGGCCCATGCGCAAGTATTGTCTGGGCGCGTTCCTGCTTGATTTGAAGGACCCGAGCAAGGTGATTGGCCGGTTGCGCTCACCGTTGTTGTCCCCGAACGAACTCGAACGCGAGGGCTACGTGCCCAACGTAGTCTATACGTGCGGCGGGCTGGTGCATGGCGACACGCTCATTCTGCCCTATGCCATGAGCGACTGGGCTACTAGCTTCGCCACCGTGCCGGTGACCGACCTGTTGACCGCCATGGAATGAAACCGCGGGCAGCAGTCTACCCTTGGTATATGAGGCTCTGGACTGCAACTGTTCAGGGGTCAAGAAGTTGGAACTGGCGGCACGTTCATGGCGGGAATCGATACTGACGATGAGTGAGATTGCCCGACGGTTGTGCCTGGGCAGTTGGAAGAGTGCCGCCACCCGCCTCCACAGCCTGAAACAGAAACGAGACCAACAGGGCGCACCGTCATCGTCCTGGTTCGACCCCTCTTGCGGGTGGGGACGAACGGCGGGCGGGTGTGGGTCACGGCGTTGGGGGCCGATCTAGAGAAGGCCCGCAGCCATGACGACCACCATCGGCTTGGCCTTCCCGGCGGCGATGAGGTTGTCGAGGATGAAGCTGGCGCGCCCGACAGAGGTCCAGGAATCGTCGCAATCGAATGCGCCATGGAGGAGGTAGAACACGGGAAAGCGGCCCCCGCCCGATTCGTAGCCTGGCAGTGTGTAGACGTGCATGCGGCGGAAGCGCTTGAGCGCGGTCGAATAGTAGGTGACTTCGGCCACGGCGCCATGTGGCACGTTCTGGGTGTCCATGAAGGCGGCGCCCGGCACGCTCACGAGGCTCCGGGTGTTGGCGTTGGAGTCTGGGCAATCGCTGGGCTAGAGCCGGTCAGCACGGCGAGCATGGCGAGAGCGCCGATTCGGGAACGTGTTCTTTTCATTGGGTGACTTGGGAGAACCGATGGATGGCGGCGACGGTGGTGACGGAAAATGCGTAGGGCTTCCGGGCGCGTCGTGTGGCGGTCAAGGCTCGACGAACTCGATGGCGATCTGGTGCGTCTCGAGCAAGGTGGCATCGGCGAACTGCAATTGGGAAACAGCCTTGTTGTAGTCGGCCTTGGCGCGAATCTCAGTGGACTCGGCGGTCGCCAAATCGCGCTGAAGTTGCAGGACGAAGAAGAGGGTGCTCTTGCCCCCCGCCAGCTTGCGTTCCTCGGCTGTGAGGGCTGTCCTGGCAAATTCGACCGCGCGGCCGGCGGCCCGGAGGCGTTCGAGACCCGAGCGGGCGCTGTTCAAGGCGTCGGAAATCTCGCGCATGACGAGTTCCTCCTTCTGCTTGACCAGCAGTTCGGCCTGGGCCTTGAGATGTTTGCCGACGCGGTAGTTGGCCCGTTCGGTCTGGCGCATCAGGGGCATCGTGAAGATGACGCCGATCATATCGCTGGGGTTGTCCCCGCCGCTGATCTGGCCGAAGGCGTCGCTCGATGACGCTGCGATGCGCGCCCCGAGGTTCGAGGACTCGATGGTGCTGGCGCCGCGCCGTCCGTAGCCCGCCACCAGGTCCAGCGAGGGAAACAGTTGGTTGCGTCGATACTTGAGGTCGATGTCCGCCCGTTCGAGATCCGTGCGCAACTGGGCGAGGTCGGGGCGCTGGCGCAGTCCATGATCCCAGCTTGCGGAGAGGTCGAAGAGGGCGGTGACGGCGGTCAACCGTTCCCGAGGAGCCAGCGGGACGTCCGCCGAGTCGGTCCAGGCGTCCCCGAGCAGGGTCCTCAGCGCGTTTTCGGAGAGTGTTACCAGGTTGCGGGCGGTCGCGGCCTCGGCTTGGGCCGTGGCGTGCTGGGATCGGGCCAGGTGCGTGTCGGGCGGTGTCAACATGCCGACCTCGACCTGTCGTTCTAGGCCGGCCTGGAAGTTCGACCTCATGGCGACCAGGCGCTCCTGAACGGCGAGGTGATCGCGCGCCGCGAGCAACTCGCAGTAGGCCTGCTGCACCTGGTTGATCACGTCCATCGTCAGGTACGCCACGCCCAGTTCCGTGATCTCGAGGTTCTTCTTGTTCACCCGAATGGTCATGCGCCCCTGGTCGATCCAGAAGTTCTTCAGGAGCGGTTGCTGGATGGCGACGCCCGCGTAGAGATTGTACGAGTCGAAATCGAGGAAGTTCCGGTAGCCGTAGCTGTTGGCATAGCTGCCGCTGAACGCGTAACTCATCCCCGTGGGCAAGACCCCCGCAAGCCCCAGCCGAACCGTCTCCGATTCCGCGTCGTAAATCGCGTCCCGGCTGTAGTCGGCCGGATCGAATCCGCCGCTATCCGACGAACTCTCGCGGCGCGCGTCCCCGATGAAAACGGGGTCATAGTAGCCGCGGGAACCGCTGAGTGTGTCGCGTGCGATCTCCGGATTGAGCCGCTGAATCTGCAGGGCGCGATTGCGCAGGAGCGCTGTGCGAATGCACGCATCGAGGGTGATGAGACGCGCCTCCGGCGCATTTTCCTGGGCCAGCGCGCCAGGCGATTCCCAGCTCAAAGCGGCCACAGCCAGCAACAGCATCAGTCCGCCGCGGATTGTTCCGGAGCGCACCTGGGTCCGCTCCGGGTCACGCACTCGAAGAGCCTGGAGTTGGTCGTTCATCGGATTGCGGGCCGGTCCGGGACGTTCGAGATCGCGATCGGGGAGAGCACACCGACGCGGAACCTTTTCTGGCTTGGTTTCTTGAGCTTCTTGCAGGGCTTCTTGCCCACGAGGAGATTGCCGTCGTCGCTCATGACCAGCAAATCATCTTCGCCCGGCAGGGCGAAATCGGCGAGCGCTTCTGGATTGAGGCCGGTGAAACCGGCCCCGGCCAGGCGTTGCGGACGGTCGGCGCCGCCGCTCCAGAGGTAGAGCTCGGACGGGGCGTCATCGCCTGTCGAACCGCCGACGATCAGGTAGCCCCCGCGCCAGAGGGTGATGCTGCGAATGCCTCGACCGTCGAGGGGCAGGAGAATGGGATCGCCCAATCGGGCGCGATGACCGGCGATGACCTCGGCCGGATTGAGCATCGGAACGAGCAAGGCCTGGCCTTCCGGAACGGGGCTGCGGAAGCCGATCCAAAGATGCCCTTCCGGTGTGGCGGTGAGGCCCTCGATGTTCAACGCGCCGCGGGTCTTGGGCGGCAGCTTCGCGGCGGCTGCCAGGTCGAAGCGCTCGAGCCGCGGATCGGCAAGCAAGTCGTCGAGCAGGCGTTTGTAGGGCATTCCGACGGGATCGAGCCGCGCCAGGCCGTCACGGACGGATGCGGCGACGGCGAAGAAGCGCTGCCGACCGGGGCTGTCCTCGCCCTTGCGATTGCGTCCGTGGGAAGTGATCCAGTAGACCCAGTCGCCGAGCCGGGCTGCGCCCTCGAGGTCCGCCTCGGGATTCTCCGGATCCGCTTCGAGGAACGGGGACAAATCGAGGGAGAACACAGGCAGGACGCCGGCGCGCCGGTGATAGACGCGGATGATGTTGTCCTCGTCGTCGCCCACCGCGAAGTGATCTGCATCGAGGATCGCCGCCGCCGAGGCGTCGCAAAGGCCGTAGTAGGTGCGGACCGACCCGAGGCCGGCCGCGTGAGTCGGGGCCGTGCATGCGAGTCCGAGCCAAAGGCCAAGGACACAGAGGGCGGCGGGCGGGCAAATGGTCACGGGCCACCCCGGTCTTGAGGCCGCGCGTCGGCGGGCTTAATCCAGAGGTCGACGATTTCGCCCGGTCGAATGCGACTTTGGGAGGGCAAATCGATGACGATAGGCAGGCCGACATCGACGAGGGCGCCCTGGCGCACATAGGCGAGCGCGTTGGTGATGATGTCCACTTGGGCGCCGACCTGGCTGATCGAGGTCCAGAACTGCTCTCGCGCGTGGGTGCGGGTGGTGACCTTGACCGGGAGGCCGATTTCGGGATCGATGGGGTAGGGCTGGCGCAGGTACCCGATCACGCGATCGGACCAGAGCGAATGCACGACGACCAGCGGCTCGCCGTCGAGGATGTACTCGCCCTGCTGACGCTGGACGGCCGAGACCATGCCGGAGATGGGTGCGACCAGCGTGATGGGCCCCCAGTTGCTGGCGGCGAGACTTTGGGCGGCGTCGAGGCGGCTCAGGAGCTGCCGGAACTGGTCCCCCGCGTCGGTCGCTTCCGGCTCGCCCAGAGAGCGGAGTTCTTCGATGCGCTGTTCCATTTCACGGACGGCGGCGGTCTTTTCGGCGACCTCGGCCTCGAACGCCTGGCGGGTCTTGAGGCTCAGGTCATAGATGTCCTCGGACACCAGCTTCTCCTCGTAGAGCGGCTCGTTGCGGTCGACTTCGTTTTGGGCCCGTTCGAGGTTGACCTTGGCGACGGCCAACTCGGACTTGATCCGCAGCAAATCCGAGCGCACCCGCTCGTAGCTCATCGCATTCTGCTCCGGCAGCGTGGGCTGCAGCCGCAGCCGCTGGAGATCGAGTTCCAAACGGAGCAAATCGAGCGGTACGCGGGGATCGGCCGGATGGACGACGGCGATGGGCTCGCCCTCGTTGACGAGCTGGTAGGGACGGACTTTCAGCTCGCGCAGCAATCCCGGCTGCGGGCTCGTGATCAGGGCGCGCTCACCCTCGCCCACGCCAACGATGCTCTGTCCAATGTTGACCCGAGTCCACATCACAGCGATCGCCGCCACGAGTCCGGAGAGGAACAGCCACGGCACGACGCGCATGCGAAACTCGCGCCAGAGGAGGCGGGGGGATGTAGGGATGGGAGGCAGTGGGTCCATGCTCAAAGCTCGGATTGATCTTCGGCGGGCATCGTGGTCACCCTCGAGACGCCTGGCAAATCGCCAATCTCGGCCAGGAGATCGCGCAAACGATCGGTGTTGCGCAGCAACAAGCGGAACGAGAGATCCGTCCCTTCGTAGCCCTCGTGCGTCCGCTGGCTGGCCAGAAGCCACTTCCAGCTATGGCGCTTGAGGAGTCGATGCAGTTCCGGCATCTCCTGCAGGGATCGAGTCCAGTGCAGATTCAGGATCAGGTCGTAGTGGTGCCGGCTTCCGTAGGATGTCTGCCAGAGGTAGATCATGACCAGGCAGATGATGACGCAACCCAGGATCGCGCTGGCGAACCGCTGGGTGCCAACGGCCATGCCGATGACCAGGCTGATCAGAATGTAGGTGGTATCGAGCGTGTCGCGCAGGATGTTGCGGAAGCGGACGATGGCGAAAACGGCCATCATGCCGAACGCGGTGACAAGGTTGTTGGCGAGCACCATCATCACGAGGCAGACAATGGGCGGCAGCAGGAGGAGCGCGTTGACGAAACTGCGCGAGTAGGACAAACCGGTGTGCGTCAGCATGTAGACCCAGGACACCACGTGCCCGCACGCCAGGGCAATCAGCAGACCCAACACCATGGCCCGCCAGTTGGTGGGGACCATGGCGGCGTCACCCTGGAAAAACCAGTCCAAGCTGCTTGAATTCATTGCCTATGACTCGATCCGACCTCTGATAAACCCGGAAAGGCCGCCCGCCAGGGCGCCTCCGGCCACACCTTCGCCTGCCGGGGGCTCGTCACGCTCACCCCCTCCGGGACACACTGTCCTCTTGGCCTCCCGGCCACTGACAATCCCGGTTTGGGATTGGCAGACGCTGGTGCTGGGACATTCGTCCGCCCATGAGCGACACACTCTGAAAATACTTGGCCGCGCCGCACTGCCGCAAGTCAAACGTGCGGATCAGGTTGATGCACCAGTCGGCGAGAACATCCGTGAACTTCAGCTCGAGCACGACCGCGCCCCTCCAGACCGGGAGCGCATCGCCCAGCACAGTCGAAATCCGCCCGGTCTCCTCGCGCGCACAGCAGACCAGACGATCGAGCGTCAGCCGCGTCGAGTTGTCGTCGCTGGCAGGCATGTAGGCCTCGCGCAGGTACGCCACGTGCACCTTGGGCCTGGCCCGCAGTTCCCGAACCAACCGGTTGAAATCCTCGAACGCGACAAGGGCCTGACGATCTGACGAAACCAAGGCCTCCGGTTCGGCATCCTGGCCGTCCAGGATGCCGACCGCCGCCTCACGGCGCACAGCCGCCCGTTGTTTGACGATCCGACGGTTCGCTCGCCGCTTGACTTCGAGGTACACCGGCGCGTCCGCATCCCCGCTGTAATAGCGCGCTCGCAGTTTGAACCGATCCTTCACGCCGTTGAGCGTGTCCCAGTAGGTCTTCATCGCGTCGGAATCGAGGTAAATGCTATGCACGGGATACGCCCCATCCGGATGTCCGATTCCGTGTTCGTCCAACTCCAGGAGCCCCCGCGCATATTCGCGGATCTCGCGCGCCAAGGCCTCGGATACCACGAACTTGCGCTCGTACCGCGCGCTCTGGATGCGTTTGCTCATCGGGAGAACCGTGCCGCAATCTGCTTCGCTGGAAAAGCCCCGAAACCCCTAATGTCCCGCCGTCAAGTCAGGTGCGAAGCTTCTCTCTTTCTTCTGAGTCCAAAACAAGGTTTCTCAGCATGGAATGTGCCAGTCAACGTCGAGGCGTCACGAACCCGGCAATTGTCGCTGCACTCTCCTTGAACCGAACCTTGGAGGGGGGACGGCTCATCCCCGGCAAAAGGAGTCGGGCATTGTGTTCGCGGGCGACGAGGCCCTGCCTGCCCTGCCTGCGGCGCCAGGTTCATGTTCACTGGGCTGCTCCGCTAGAGCCTGAACGGGTGGCTGGACAAACCGACGGGACGTGTTATTGTTTTTGCACACACAAATTCCCCCCAAACCAGGAGACATCTCATGAGCGCAAGTTGCGTGTTTGGCGCAAAGCAATCCCATTCGAAGACTCTCTTTTTGACGTGGCCGGTCGCGGCCGGCCTGGCGGCGATCGGAATTGTCGGCGCGGCCTGGGGCGCAGGGACCGACTACGGCGAGATTCAGGCTCGCCCGGCCCCGGTCTACCGATGTCCTGGTCTCCCGTGCACACGGCCCAACATGTTCAACATCTCCGTGGCCGTGCACTTCGACGCCACGGCAACCCAGCTTGACACCATCCGGGACCTGATCAGGGACGGATCGGCCGTTTTGTTCGATGTGACGGACGGGCAGGCCGAAATCGGCGAGGCGGTCATCTACAACAACGCCTTCGGCACCGACGCCGATCTGCGGGTGTATCCCAGTTCGAGCCCGACCTGGTGGTATGCCAACACCGGGTCCTACCGGGTAGGCGGCAGCGCGCACGTCTCCTACAACTACATCAGTTCAGATTCCAATCCCGGCCCGAAACTGGCCCACGAGTTCGTTCACCTCATTTTCGATGCGCGCGACGAATACGAATCGAGGGCGGTTGGCTGCGGCGACGTCCTCGGCGCGGCTCACTGCCCTGACGCCGCGGCGCAGACCGCGGGAGAAGAGTCGTGTCTCATGGACCACAATGGCACCGAGTTGTGCTGGGGACACGGCGATCCCAGCAACCTCACCGACATCTCGGGCGGCAACCATGACGCGACCCTGGTGACTGAGCAGTCGCGATGCCGCTCGAATCGCTCCTGCTGGGAGCAGGTGGTCTGGTCGTGGCCCGACCACTTCACGATGCCGCCCGGCGCTCCCGATCCGGATGCCGGCGGGGCGGTCGTGGATCCGACGCATTTCGTGCTGGCCGACGCCACGGTGCGGGTGGTGCTCGTACTGGACGAATCGGGCAGCATGAGCGCCGAGTCCCCGTCCCGCATGGAACGTCTCAAAGTTGCGGCCAAGGACTTTGTCACCCTGGCGGAGAACGGGACCGAGTTGGGGATTGTGTCGTTTTCAGACGACGCGGAGCCGGCCAACGGGCATGCGAGCGTGTCGATTGCGGCCCTGGGGGCCGTGCGCACCGCCTGGCACAATGCCATCGACGCCCTCAGCCCCGGAGAATGGACCAATATCGGCGACGGTTTGGACAAGGCCAGGGCCATGATCATGGCCGCCGGAGGGGTGACCGCGAACACGTTCATCGTGTTGATGACCGACGGCATCAACAACCGGCCGCAAGACGATCCCGCCGGCCACCTCAACGCCGCGTTGGCTGCATTGCTGACCGAGCGCATCCCCGTGTATGTGACCTGCACCGGCGGCGATCTGGGCCTCTCGTCTCAGTGCTCCGAGATCGCGGCGGCAACCGGCGGCTTCTACGTCGACTCGGCGGATGCAGCCGATTTGCCGCAAGCCTTCACGGAGTTGCATGAGAAGATCTCGGGCCGGGAAGCCATCAACTCGATGACCGGCTCGCTGATGAAAGAGCCCGAGCCGAAGACGGTGCTTGTCGAGGACGGGTCGGAGTCGGTGACCTTTGCCCTTGTCTGGGACGATAAGAAGGCGGGCGCCACGTTCACGATCAAGGACCCCCTGGGCAACGAGTATGAGGGTCTTCCGATGCCCCAAGGGCGATACCTGCGTCGACTCAAACCCGCGCCTGGCAAATGGCAGATGCTGGTGAAGGCCCGGCAGCCAGTGGACAGCCGATTCATCGCGCGTGGCTTTGTCAGGCACCAGATTCAGAGCCTGACGGCGGCGGTGCGCTATCCGCGCGTGCTGCCTGGAGAGGCCATTCATGTGTACGCCTACCCGCGGAGCATCGGCGGCGCGATCACCCACCCCAAGGAAACCATCACGGCCCGCGTCCTGCTGCCCAACGGCGAACAGGATGGGCTCGAGTTGCGCGACGACGGCCAGGGCGGTGATGACCTGATGGGGGACGGCATTTTCACAGGCGTTTTCCGCAACACAAAGGTGAAAGGGCCTTACCGTTTCCATCTGCAGGCCGCCATCAACAAATGGTTCCAGTCCACCGATCGTTTCAGGTACGACGCCGAGTTCATGAGTCCTGCGTTCACCCGCGAGGTCAGGATCTCGGCCGCCGTAGGCGAGCCGGGCGACACCAGGTTCCTGGCGATTGTGGATGTCACGGGATGCACGCTCAAGGGAGCTCTCGTCACGTTCTCGATTCCCGTGACGCCCGCAAGCGCGAGGGTGCCTGGCAACTACAGCATCAAGGGCCTCGAGGTTGTTGGCGCCAGGGTCTTGAGCCCGACACGGGTCCGGCTCGAGACCAGTCTGCAACGGCCCAAGACCCAATACACGCTGGTCGCGTCGAACGTCCGCGACACCGCGGGGAACAGGATTGACGTCCCGGGCAACGCGTTCACCTTCACATCGAGTGAGGAGTGCGTGACGCTCGAATTCACGAGGATCGTGAGCAGAAGCGGCGCTGTCACGGTGGAATGGACGGGCGGGGGCACGCTTCAGGTCGCCCCGAGCGTGTATGGCCCGTGGCAGGACGTGCCCAGAGCAAGCACGCCGCACAAGTTCGAGCCGGCAGCCCGCCAGCAGTTCATGCGGCTGCGAAAATAGACGCGGGGCCGAATGCGGTTTTGCTTTTCTCGATCACGGCACCAGAAGTCCTGCCGCGCAAGGGCACCCACCCTGCAGGCTTTCAGGAGTGGTGGTCAACGACCCCGTCCTCGAAAGACCGAGCGATGATTCAGCGCCCGCGCCGCGCCATGGCGGCTTCGATCTCGTCGGCTTCGAGCGGGATCGTGCTCATCAGGTCGATGTTGCTCTCCTCGCCGATCACGATCGTGTTCTCGAGGCGGACGCCGAGGTTTTCCTCGCGGATGTAAATTCCCGGCTCGACGGTCATCACCCAACCCGGTTGCATCGGTTCGGTGGTGAACCCGACGTCGTGCACATCGAGTCCGATCGGATGGCCAACGCCGTGCATGAAATAGCGCCGATAGGCCGGATTGGCCGGATTCTGCTGCCGGATTTGTCGCGTGGTCAGCAGGCCGAGATGCACCAACTCCTTCTCGATCATCTGCTCCGCTTCCTTTTGCCACTCCTTCACCCGTTTGCCCGGCACGAGCCCCTGGACGCAGCGGCGGAAGACGCGCAGCACCGCGTTGTAGACCTGCCGCTGGCGCCTTGTGAACCGGCCGCTGACCGGAATCGTGCGCGTCAGGTCCGAGTTGTAGTTGGCGTATCCGGCGGCGACATCGAGCAGCAGCAACTCGCCGGCGCGGCACTGGGCCGAGTTCTCGAGGTAATGGAGCACACAGGCATTTCCGCCCGTCGCAATGATGGGTGGATAGGCGAAGTTCCCGTTTCGCCGGATGAACTCGTGGGCGAATTCCGCCTCGATTTCCGTCTCCGTCACGCCGGGTTTGACAAACCTCAGCACCCGCCGAACGCCCTGCTCGGTGATCTCGGAGGCCTTCCGGATGATCTCGATCTCGGGCGGCGACTTGACGATGCGGAGCCGGTGCATCAGCCGGGCCAGTCGCTGGTAATCGTGGAGCGGGTATCGCCGCTGGCAATCGGCCACGAAACGCGCCTCCCGCGTCTCGACCTCGATGACCGCGCGCTTGTGCTCGTTCGAGTTCAGGTAAACGTGCTCGCTCTCGCACATGAGCCGGTGAAAGCGCTTGGGAAACTCGGACAGCCAGTGCACCTGGTCGATACCCGAAAGTTTGCGCGCCTCGTCCTTGCTCAGTTTGTGCCCTTCCCACGTCTCGAGCAGCGGATTCGACTCCCGCACAAAGAGCATCTCGCGCTCCTTGACGTCATCCGCGTCCGGGCAGAGCAGCAGGAGGCTCTCCTCCTGTTCGATGCCGGTGAGGTAGAAGAGGTCCGAGTTCGCGCGCAGCGGGATGGTGCCGTCGGCGTTGGTCGGCAGCACGTCGTTGGCGTTGACAATGACAATCGAATTCGGCTGCAGCAACCCCGTGAGGCGCCCGCGGTTCGACACAAACAACTGGGGATCGGGAGGCGTGTAACGCATGGTCTTGAGTCAGTTGAGATTCACGCCCAGTGACTCTGCGCGCGGCGAGAGACAGAAACAAGCTCGAGTGCGGTAGCGGAGGGATGTGAAATCTCGAGAGTACCAGGTCACACGATGCGGATTGCGTTCTGGACCTGTGCATATGCGGGTTTCAGTTGGCGGCAATCGCACCAAATGATCTGCCAGTCAATCTCGAAGTCATCACAAAACGGTGCATCGCCAATTCATGAAGCCGCAAAGGCCGGAGCGGGGACGGCTCGTCCCCGGCCAACGCGAGTGAAGACGGTATTTGCCGGCGACGGGGCCCTGCCTGCGCCGCAAAGCGCAGCGGCCTGTCTGCCGTGTCGGGCACGGCACAGGCAGGCGCGGCAGGCAGGCCCCCACGCAGCGCACACTCGATTCTCACCGACAACCTCCAGAGACACTGGCCCGGCGCTCAGTGTAAGCGCAAAAGGGTGCGCTTGATCGGAACCAAAACGAGAACGGCTGCCCCCCGTCTGGCCCGGACACTCCACATGCATCGAGAGGAGGTGTGGTCGGGCCAACCCGGGGGGGAGCAGTCTTTCAGGCGCGTTCGGACGGGCGGTGCTGCTCGCAAATCCAGGTGTGGGCCTGGTCAGCCACTTTGGCGAGCAGCAGCAGGTCGTCGCGCCCGAAGCTCTCGGTGGTTTTCCACTGATCGCCGTCCTTGTAGAGGCGGCACAGCGAGACGCTGTAGCGGGTGGTGTCGCCAAACGTGTTCTCCCAGATTGCCGCCTTGATCGCGCCGAGGCGGATGGTCTGGGCCGGCCTGTTGTTGCCGGAAGCGGCCTGCGGGGCCGGTTTGGTCGGCATCTGCGGTTTGGTCATGTTCATGTCGTTCCTCCTTGATGCGGCGGGCGGGGAAGGCCCGAACGCGGTCTCCAACACAGCGCACGCGCGCTGTGTTTCCGCAGTTGCATGAAAGACGCTCCCCGGCGCGCCGTGCCGGTAAGATATGCACCGGGCACGTGTCGTCAAGGGATGCGCTGCCCGGATGCCGTCCGCCCGGGAACCCCACGCAATCCGCCGGAGCGGCCCTGGACCGAATGCTCGAGGCCCGGCGCGGGTGGTCTTTTAGAGTTGGCAAAAGCCCGGAGCGCCTTTCCAATCACGCCCGTGAAATCACAGACCGATTATCTCTGGTTCGATGTGCCCAAACGCCGTGGTTATCTGAGGATTACGGACCAGGTGGAGACGCTGGTGGCCCGAAGCGGAGTGCAGGAGGGCCTGTGCCTTGTCAATGCCATGCACATTACCGCCAGCGTCTACATCAACGATGCGGAGGACGGACTGCTCCACGACTACGATGTCTGGCTCGAGCAGTTGGCGCCGCACGCGCCGACGGACCAGTACCATCACAATCGCACCGGCGAAGACAACGCCGACGCCCATCTCAAGCGTCAGATCATGGGACGCGAAGTGGTGGTGGCGATCACCAAAGGCAAGCTCGACCTGGGCCCGTGGGAACAGATCTTCTACGGCGAGTTTGACGGCCGGCGGCGCAAACGCGTGCTTGTCAAAATCATCGGCGAATAGCCACAGCCCGGAAAGCCGCATCCTCGTCCCGGCACCGGATTCTCGGATGCACGGATCGCCATGCCATCGGCGTGCCCAGCGTCCCAACGGGTAGCGCGTGACGCTCCGAGGCTAATCCAGTCCGTTCTCTTCGCTGCTCTCCCACTTGGGATAGATCTCGGGGGGGACTTCGCCGCGACGGATCAGTTCCTGCAGATCGCGGATGATGGTGCGGCGGGCGACTTTAAATTGGCGGGCCAGGCTCGAAATGTTCGGCCGCCCCTGCGTGTCGGCAAGCAGCCGCCGGATTTCGGTTTGGCGGCTGAGGCGATCGGTCGACCGGCTCAACAGCTCCTCGACATCGACGCGCTTCGACCTTTCGAGGGCTTCGAACTGGCGCACGACTTCCGACTCGCCACACTGCTCGATGGCGATCTGGATCGTGCGCCGCAGTTCATCCAGATCGATCGGTTTGGGCAGGCAATAGTGCGCCCGCCGCGGTCCCTGAAGGGCCTCGATCTGCTGTTGGACCTCGAGGGCGCCTGACACCACGATGATCGGCACGTAAGGCAGCAGCTCCTTGAGTTCGGGCAGAAACTCGAGCCCGAGTTCGCCCCGCGCCAACACGTGATCGAGCAGGATGACGTCCGGACGCTGCTTGGAAACGCAGGTCAGGGCCGCTGATCCGGTCTTGGCCCGGGTCAGGTCGTAGTCGGACAACGCCTCTTCATAGATTTCGTACTGCAGATCGTCGTCTTCGATTACCAGGATGCGCTTCCGGGTCATGGGTTCTCGGCCAGAATGGTCAAAGGCACGCCCCAAGGCAAGTCCGCAGCCGGCGTGTCTGGAAGGACGTGTCTCTGGAGATTGTCGGTGGGAATCGAGTTTGCGCCACGTGGGGCCTGCCTGCCGCGCCTGCCTGTGCCGTGCCCGACACGGCAGACAGGCCGCTGCGCTTTGCGGCGCAGGCAGGGCACGCGGCCTACACCGGGAGTCGCGATCCGGTGTAGGCCCGGTGCCCTCACCGGGCGGCATCACACCGACAACGAGCAGATGCGCCGCTGGAAGGCCTCATCTTGAACGCAGCGTCTTGCCGCCAGGCGAGGCCACCCGGCCCGCGGGAACGGAGAAAGCAGCAATTGCGGACGGGGGGCCATTGGGGGTGCCTATCGGGGGTGCCTTGACATCGGGACTTCCTTTCCAAAGACTGCCCCGCTTTATGGCCGAGCCGAAAACGAACGAGTTGATGGAGAAGATCGTCTCCCTGTGCAAACGCCGCGGTTTCATTTTTCAGTCGTCTGAAATCTACGGCGGAATCAACGGCTTTTGGGACTATGGACCGCTGGGGGCCGATCTCAAACGCAACGTCCGCGACGCCTGGTGGCGGACGATGGTTCAACAGCGCGACGATGTCGTGGGCCTCGACGCGACCATCATCATGCATCCGGACATCTGGAAGGCTTCCGGGCACGTCGACACGTTCAGTGACCCGATGTGCGATTGCCTTCTGACGCAAAAGCGGTTCCGTGCGGACCAGGTCGAGCCTCAGAGCGGCGACGTGCACCGTTATGCCGGCGCCTTCGGCGGCGGCTGGCTCGAAGCCGTGGCCCAGGCCGGAGTCAAAGACGTCCCCGAAACGTTCGTGGGCGGGTACCGGACGCTGACCGTGGACGAGGCGGCACGCCTCCTGGATGCGGTGAAGGGCGCCGGGCTCAATCCGACCTGGCACGTCGACGCATCATTCTCCGTGCTCATTCCCGCAGGCAAGCACCCGGAGTACGCGAACAAGGTGGGACGCGCCTTCTATGCGGCGCGCGGGCTGAGAAATCCGGTCCTGATCCTGGCAGGCACCGAATCGGTCCGGGACTCGATGCGCTACAATCCGGAGAACGGCGCGGAACTGACCGAGCCGCGCCCGTTCAACCTGATGCTCCAGACATGCGTGGGGCCGGTCCAGAGCGCGGAGAACGTGGCGTACCTGCGCCCTGAGACCGCCCAGGCGATCTTCGCCCAGTTCAAGAATGTCCTCGAAACCTCGAGGCAACGGGTGCCGTTCGGCATCGCCCAAGTCGGCAAGGCCTTTCGCAACGAGGTCACGCCGCGGAATTTCACCTTCCGATCCCGCGAGTTCGAGCAGATGGAACTGGAGTTTTTCATCAAGCCGGACGAAGCCATCGAGGCGATTTGCGGGCATGTCGCCCGGGTGGAGGACGGGGCCTGGCAGGGCGAGCCGCAGCCCGACTGGGGCTGGGAAGTCTGGCACAAGTACTGGGTCGAGCAGCGCATCCGGTTCTTCGAATCGGTCGGCCTGCCGCGCGCCTCGCTCGAAGAATACTGGCAAAAGCCCGAGGAACTGGCCCACTACGCGCGGGCCACAGTGGACCTGCTCTACCAGTTCCCGTTCGGGGCCCAGGAACTCGAGGGCATCGCCGCGCGCAGCGATTTCGATCTCTCGCAGCACCAGCGATTCGCCGGCAAGCCCATGACGGTGTTCGACGAGGAGTTGAAGGTCGCCTGGACGAAGCTCGATCAGAATCGAAAGGACGACCTGTGGCGGCGCTACTTCGAGGGGCGGCGCAGCTATCTCTCGAGGACGGGCCTTGAAGCCGAGAAAGCGGTCAGCCAGGCGCGCCTCGAGGCCGATGCGCTGGCCAAGGGCTGGTATGTCCCCCATGTGATCGAGCCGTCCGCGGGTGTCGACCGCCTGATCCTCGCCCTCGTCTCCCATGCCTTCACGGAAGTCGAGAGTGTCGACGACAAGGGCAAGAAGGAAACGCGGCTGATCATGCGCTTCCACCCCCGCGTGGCCCCCATCAAGGTCGGGGTCTTTCCCCTCCTCAAGAACAAGCCGGACCTGGTCCGCACCGCCCGGGCGGTCCGCGACCTCTTGCGTCCGCATCTGATGGTCTTTTACGACGAAACGGGATCGATCGGACGCCGCTATGCGCGCCAGGATGAAGCGGGTACGCCGTTTGGCGTGACGGTCGATTTCGACACGCTCGGCGAGGGCGGGCCCGAACTCCGGGACACCGTGACGGTGCGCGAGCGGGACACGGGGCAACAGGTGCGAGTGAAGATCGACGCCCTCCTGCCCTGGCTTCTCGAGCGGGTGCGATAGACATGGCCGTGCGCCGGGCCCTTCTTCCATTGCCATGACACCGGAACAACCGGCCAAGGCGAAAGCGCTCGGTTTCGCGGACAAACAACTGGCCTTCCTGACCGGACCTGCGCGGGATGCGCGCCCGGCTTGGCTTGGTCTCAAGCTATCGGCTGGTGGACACGTGCGCGGCGCAGTTCGAAGCCCACACATCCTATTACTACTCGACGTATGACCGCGGCGACGACGAGGTCAAGCGCTCGGATCGGCGCAAGGTGATGATCCTGGGCGGGGGGGCCGAACCGCATCGGCCAGGGTATCGAGTTTGACTACTGCTGCGTCCACGCTGCTTCGCCCTCAAGGAGGAACGTCCAATACGCCGTCAAGGGCGAGCGCATCTATGTGCTCGAAGTCAATCCCCGAGCCTCCCGAACCGTGCCGTTCGTGAGCAAGGCCAGCGGCGTGCCGCTGGCCAAGTTGGCCGCCCGAGTCATGGCCGGACGCACTCTGGCCGAACTCGGATTCACTGCCGAGACCTGGCCGGACCATTGGGTCGTCAAGGAGTCTGTCTTCCCCTTCAACCGGATCAGAATCCGCACCACCGCCGTCTACACCGGCATCCCGATTATGACCACCTTGAGCGGCGCCCGCGCGGCGATTCTGCGCATCGCGGCCCTCAAACGCCGCGGCTGTGGAGGCAAAGCTCTCCAGGAATACTCCTGAAACCCCGCCGCCCCTCGACTGCGTCCGGGCCCGGGCGGATTCGCTCAATCGAGCGGACGGATTCGCGCATTCCGGACCTGGACCCGCACGTCGTCGCGGCTCAGCTCCTGAAATCCGATGTGCCCCCGACGCGGACGGAGGCGCAACGCAGGGGCCTCTTCGCCGTTGTGCCGCTTGGCCGACGCCGTCTGGGCGTCGAGATTCACATCCAGAATCTGTTCACCGTTCAGGAGGACGCGAATGTGCGGGCCGCGACAGGTGATCTGGTAGCGGTTCCAATCGGTGGCACGATAGCATTGGCGCCGCGGTGCGACCGCGCGGTAGAGACTGCCGGTCAACTCCGACGGGGTGGCCTCCGGGTTGTAACGGAGGTCGACCATCTGCAATTCCAACCCGTCGAAGGCCGGGTCGCCGAACAGGGGGGCGCGCAGCGCGCAGCCGCTGTTGCCGCGCTCGCCCAGTTTGAACTCATAATCGAGATCGAAGTCTCCGTACTCGGCTTCGCTGATCAGCCACGTTCCGCGTGATCCCGTGTTGCTCAAGACACCGCCGCTCACCCGCCACTCGGTATCAGCCGGAGGCGGATTGCGCAGATCGGCCCAGTGACGCACCAGCCAGCCCTGCGGCACGCCGTCCTCGGGAAACAACGGTCTCCACCCGGCGGACTGGTCGGCAGTGCGGCAACCGGCCACGACGAACGCGGCGATCAGGCCCATCGCGAATCGAAGGTGATGAGGCAGAGTCATCGAGCGGGAACGATTGAGCATCGGGCCAGGGGCTGTTATGGCGCGACGGCCGCTTCCACTTCCTCGGTCTCGAGAAAGCCCTGCAACTGCCGGATTCGGGTCGGATGGCGCATCTTGCGCAGCGCCTTGGCCTCGATCTGGCGGATGCGTTCGCGTGTCACCTTGAACTGCTTGCCCACCTCTTCGAGGGTGCGGGAATAGCCGTCGCCCAGGCCAAAGCGCAATTCGAGCACCTTGCGCTCCCGCTCGGTCAGCGTCTCGAGCACCTGCCCCAGCTTGTCCTTCAGAAGGCTGTAGCTGGTCATGTCCGAAGGATTCTCGGCCGACTTGTCCTCGATGAAATCCCCGAAGTTGGTGTCGTCGCTGTCGCCCACAGGCGACTGCAGCGAGATCGGCTGCTGAGCCATCTTGAGAACGGCACGCACCCGCTCGACCGGCATCTGCATCTCGTCGGCAATCTCCTCCGGGGTCGCCTCGCGTCCGAAGTCCTGGACCAACTGCTTCTGAACCCGCATCAGCTTGTTGATGGTCTCGATCATGTGCACCGGGATGCGGATGGTGCGGGCCTGGTCGGCTATCGAGCGGGTGATGGCCTGGCGAATCCACCACGTGGCGTATGTGGAGAACTTGTAGCCCCGGCGGTACTCGAACTTCTCGACGGCCTTCATCAAACCCATGTTGCCTTCCTGAATCAGATCGAGGAAAGAGAGGCCGCGGTTGGTGTACTTCTTGGCGATGGAGATCACCAGACGCAGGTTGGCCTCCACCATTTCCGTCTTGGCCTGGTGCGCCTTGTACGTGAAGTGCTGAAGCTGCTTGTAGGCATTGAGATAGTCCGTGTGGCTCATCCGGACGAACTCTTCGAGCGCCTGGATCTTCCGACGTTCGGAATCGACGATCGACTGGTGGGCGGGCTTGCGCTGCGACTCGAGTTCCATGACCGCCCTGAGGCTCATCTGGATCTTGTCGTGGATGTTGTCCGCCACCAGCGCCATCTCCTCGATCACCTTCTGCTTGTAGTAAAACTTGGGGAATGTCGCCTGGAGCTTGTTGTCCATTTTCCGGAACTCGGACGACGCCTTCAGCTTCCGGCTCTTGTTGCTCTCCTTCTGCCACCGCGCATAGACCCCGTCCACATGCTGGTCCACCCCTCGGACATCCTTCACGAGCTTGCGCAGGGCGCGCAGGTGGTTCTCCCGACCCTCGATCTTCTTGTCCAGAATCACCCGGTCGAAACGCTCCTTGGGTGGCTCGGAGATCAGCTTCTCGGCCAGGGCAATGTGCTCCTTGCCCGCAAAACCAAAGCCGTAAATGATCCGCTTGACCTCGTTCTCCGCATCTTCGATCCGCTTCGAAATCTCCACCTCCTGCTCCCGCGTCAAAAGCGGAACCTGCCCCATCTGCTTCAAATACATCCGAACCGGGTCGTCGAGGATGTCCAAACGCGCCTTCTCATCCTCTTCTTCCGGTTCCGGCTGCTTGATCCGGTCCACCTCCGCCTGGTCCACAATCTCCACATCCAGGTTCCGCAGGCGGGTATAGACCTCGTCCAGATCATCCGCGGTCACCACCGCGTCCGGCAGCGCATCGTTGATGTCGTTGTAGGTCAGGTAGCCCTGCTCTTGAGCCAGCCGTACCAATTCCTTGATCTTCTCCGACAAGTCGAAACCGCCTGGAGGACGCGCCTCGCCGCCCGTGCCAGTGCCCGAAGGCGCAGCCACAACAGCCGACGCCTCGCCGGTCAGCGCCGCGACCCGTGCCGGAACCGGAAGCACCGGCAGCGACGGCGCAAAGACGACCTCCGCCTTCGGTTTTCTGGACTTGGCACGCGCTTTGGCCACGCGACGGTGGCCGGCGGATTTGGAATGGCCTTTGGGGGAACGGTGTGCGACGGCAGCTTTCTTGCGCTTCTGTCTCGACATAATGTTTGGATAGATCAACCCAGCCCGGGCGAAATCAAGATGGCCCAACACTATTGTGTTTGTGCCTCCCTTAGTCAAGCGGCAGATGCCGCCAGACGGCGCGGGCGCGGCGACACGGTTGTTCTGTTCAAATTCCTGAAGGGTTGCTGTTGTTGAGGTTGGCTCTGCTGCAAGTGAAAAGACCGTGGGCGCGGCGGGGGGACCCCAGTCTCCTTTTGACTGGCTCGTCGATTCGCCCTTGCCAAGAACAGGCCGCAGCCGGACCGCGTTGATCGACTGGTCGGGGCAGCGCGGAAGGGGCGGAGCGAGTCCGGAACGGCTGGGACGCCGCGATCGCCGCGGTCATGGGTCGGTGCCGCATGCTCTGCCGCACCTCCCCCTACCCCAGGCCTAAACCATCCAGAATGCAGAATCGCAGGGGGGCCGGTTCAAAGACTGTCCACGAACTTCTGCATCGCCTCTTCCTGCTGAGCGATGGACTCGACCAGGCGGAACTGGGTGCGGCAGCGGTCGAGGTTGTGATCGGGACGGTGTACTCGGAAGTAGTTGTCGCCCATGAGGTAATCCGCCAGAAAGCGGATGCCGATCGTGTAGGTGATCAGTTTGCCCGAGAACGCCAGATACCGACGCTCGGCCGGGGTGCAGAATCCCTCGACCGCCTTCATGTATCCCTGCGCCAGCGCCTGAAACAAGGGCATCTGCATCTCTACTTTGGAAAGGTCCTTCTCGTCCTCGAGAGTGGGGCTGGTCGTGGTTCGCACCATGTCACCGAAGTCATAATGCACCAGGCCCGGCATGACGGTGTCCAGGTCGACCACACACATGGCGCGCCCGGTTTCCCAGTCGAGCATCACGTTGTTGAACTTCGTGTCGTTGTGGGTGATGCGCTCCGGCACCTCACCCGCGGCGTGGGCATCGAGCAGGGTGCCAATCCAAGGCTCCTGCTTGAGCGCAAACTCGATCTCGCGCGCCGCAGAGTGGGCCCGATTGCAGTGGTCCTCCTCGATCGCGCGCTTGAGGGTCTCGAACCGCTTGCGCGTGTTGTGAAAGTCCGGAATCGTCTCGTGAAGGCGCGCCCCCGGGAGATCGGCAACCAGGGCCTGGAACTCGCCAAATGCCCGCCCGGCTTCGCAAGCCTGGGTCGGCGTCTGCACCGATTCGAACGACTGCACTCGCTCGACGAAGACAAACGTCCGCCAAAACTCGCCGTTGCCGTCGCAATAATAGGCCTTCCCGTCGCGCGTCGGCACGATCGTCAAAGCGCGGCGAGTCATCTGACGGGCAGTCTGGCTCTGAAGCTTGCTGCGCAAGTGGGTCGTCACCCGCATCACGTTTTCCATCACCCCGACGGGATTGCGGAACACGCTTTGATTGATCCGCTGGTGGATGTAACGAACCAGCACGCCGCCCTGATCGTATGTGGCCGTGTAGGTCTCGTTGATGTGACCGATCTTGCACGCCTCGGCGTGCAGAATCTGTCCGTAAATCTGGAATTGCTGGGATATCTCCTGCAAATGCTGCTCGCAGTACAATGGCATATTCGTGGTGCGCATCTCACATCTCGACATGGGCCGGCAAAAAGGACGAAACCCACGCTGGATCGAGATCGCTCAGTCTATCTCTGGCGCGTACACATAGCCTAATGCCGCCCGTAAGCAAGCCATTTCTTGCCCACAGCCGCTTCCCCGGTGCATCTGATCGTTGTCGGTATTCTGTAGCCCGGTGAGGGCACCTGGCCTCCAACGGACGGAGACTCTCACTGTAGGCCGCGTGCCCCACCTGCGCCGCAAAGCGCAGCGGCCTGTCTGCCGTGTCGGGCACGGCACAGGCAGGCGCGGCAGGCAGGCCCCACGCGGCGCAGACTCCATCCCCACTGACAACCTACAGATGCACCGCCGCTTCCCGACCTCCCCGGCGCGCTCTGCGGTAGTGCTTGCTGACGGGCGCTCCGGCTTGTATCGTCTTCTCCATGCTGAGACGCTCAATGTACTGCGCCGGTGCGGCGTTCGGGCTGGCCTGGGCGTTGATGGCCGATGTGATCCAGCTCAAGGACCAGGCGGCAATCACCGGAACGATTCTTGCGGAGAAGCCCGATCAGCTTGTGGTCGACGTCGGCTACACTGTGTTGATCGTGCCGCGCGAACGAGTGGAGACCATCACTCGGACCGGCGCGGGAAATGCCCCTTCCGAGCCGGGTCGTGAATCCGCGGCCGGCCCGAAGACGGCGGGCACAGGCGGCTCCGCCCCGGACGCGGGGAACGCCACGGTCGCGCCGGCGCCGGGATTGAGCGGCGCGGCCGGACGGGGCGGTCTGTTTGCAGCATCGAGCGGGGCCGGACAGGACAGGTCGGTGCGCGAGTTGGTGAAGGAACTGGGCGAGGCGGTGGTGCAGGTGCGCGCGCCGAGCGGATTGGGATCGGGTTTTTTCATCAATGACGAAGGGTATCTCATTACGAATTTCCACGTGATCGAGGGCGAGACGCAGATCTCGGTCGAGGTGTATCATCAGCGAAACGGCGAACTCGAACGTAAGACGTACAAGCAGGTCAAGATCGTTGCCATGAACAAGTTTCAGGACCTGGCGTTGTTGAAAATCGAGGATGCGGGGGCGCCCAGGTTTGTGTCGGTCGTGCTCGGAAGCACGCGGACCGTCGCGGTTGGGGAGCGTGTCTTTGCGATTGGCAGCCCGCACGGACTGGAACGTACCGTCACCGAGGGGATCTTGAGCACCAAGACCCGGCAGTTGCAGGGGGAACTCCTGCTTCAAACCAGCGCTCAGATCAACCCGGGCAACAGCGGCGGCCCGCTCTTCAACCTGCGCGGCGAAGTCATCGGCGTCACCAACATGAAGATCAACTTCGGCGAAGGACTCGGTTTTGCCATCCCGGTCGAGCGCGTGCGCCATTTCCTCGAAAACCGCGACGCGTTCGCGTACGACAACGACAACCCCAGCAACGCCTATCGCTACCTCGAACCGCCGCGGCGGCTGCAAAAGGCGATCGGGCAGCCCGCGCTTTGATACCACCTCGGACGGCCACCGGCTCCAGAGCCCCAGACCCAGTCAGGAACACATGAAAACAACGCTTCTGAATTCGCTCTTCGCCTTCACCCTGCCTCTCGCCCTCTGCACGGCGCGGGCGGATATCCCGCCCGCCGAACGCCTCCTGCCAAGCGACACCCTCGCCGTGCTCTGCGCGCCGGATTGGTCGAAAGTGACGGCCGCCCGGCAGCAGGCCCCCTTCGCGCTCCTGTGGAAGGACCCGGCGATGCGCCCCTTCTGCGACAAGTTCCTCGCGAAGCTCACCAGCGATGTCGTCGCCCCAATCGAGCGCGATCTCGGCGCCAAGCTGACGGACTACGCCGACCTGCTCCAGGGGCAATTCACCCTCGCAGTCACCCGCAACGGCTGGACGGGTGCGGGCGAACCTCTGCCGGCATTCGTTCTGACGCTGGACGCCCGGGACAAGGCCGATCTCCTCAGAAAGAACCTCGCCGACGTCAAGCGCAAGCTGACAGACTCGGGCCGGAAGACGCGCACCGACACCATTCGCGGCGTCGAGTTCACGACCGTCATTCTCGACCGGCCGCAACTCGAAGGGGGTCTCGGCACGATCGGCGGCGCGGGCGCCGGGGCCGGGAGCGCAAACACCCAGAAAAGCGGAGCGGCGTCTGCCGCATCGTCGCCCTCGGGACAAGCCGGATCGACGATCGAGTTGAGCGTGGGACAGGCGGATTCGGCGCTTCTTGTGGGCACCAGCACCAAGGTGCTTGAACAGGTCCTGGCGCGCATGGCGGGCGCAGGCGGAGGCGCCCTGGCAGACCTGCCGGCGTTCGAGGCGGACGCGAGCGGGGTTTTGCGTGACAGCTTGTTGTACGGCTGGATTCACTTCGCACCCATCGCCGAAACTCTGGCGCGCCTGTTCCCGGCGGGCGAGGGAACACCCGACGGGGAACCGGCCGCGATGATGGCATTCGGCCTGGACAAGATGCTCGGGGCACTCGGGCTGAGCTGCCTCAGAACACTGGCCTTCAATGCGCGCCAAAACGCCGAAGGCGAGTTCTTCGATTTCTATCTCGGCGTCCCCGAAGAGACCCGCAAAGGCCTCTTCGCCGTCCTGAATGCCACGCCCAAGGACGCTTCGCCGCCAGCTTTCGTCCCGGCTGAAGCCGTCAATTTCAGCCGCTGGCGCGCGGACGGCCAGCGCATTTGGGCGTCGGTGGAAGCCATCGCCAACGAGATTGCGCCAGGCATGCTCGGCCTGGTTGTCATGCAGGTCGAGGCGATGATCAAGGAGCGGTCGCCCGCCTTTGACCTCAGAAAAAACCTGATCGCGAACCTCGGTGACGATTTCATCTCCTACCAGAAGGCTCCGCGAGGAACTGCGCTCGACGACCTCATCAGCCCGCCCTCGGTGACCTTGATCTCCTCGCCCAATCCTGATCAGCTCCTCCAAGGCCTCAAGTCGGTCCTGTCCATGCTCGCAGCGCCGCTGAGCAGTGCCGGCTTCAAGGAGCGCGAGTTCCTCGGTCGCAAAATCCATTCCCTCCCAATGCCCACCCTGCCGACCAAGGAGGGGAGCGCGGCGGCTGAAGAGAGCGTCCATATGACCGCCAGCGGAGGCTACCTCGCCGTCTCCACAGACGCGGCGTTGGTCGAGGAATACCTGCGCAGCGGAGAGACAAAACCCAAACCGCTCGCCGCACTGCCAGGCCTGAGCGAAGCGGGCGGGAAAGTGGGCGGCATGGCCACAGGCCTCTTCGGCTATCAAGACGACGTCGAAAACCTCCGGACCCTCACCGAAATCCTGCGCAACAACGGCGACCTGATATCGCAGGCCCTGGCCACGAGCCCGATCGGACCAAAGTCGGGCGAGCCGGACAAGGCGTTGAAGGAGTGGTTCGATTTCTCGCTGCTCCCGCCCTTTGAGAGAATCGCCAAGTACTTTCACCTGACGGTCTACGCCGGCCAGACCTCGAAGGAAGGGTTCACGCTCAAGACCTTCAGCCCTCGTCCGCCCAAACTGAATCCCTAGCGAGACGCACCCCGGACCGATTCGAATGAAGCGATCGAAACAACCGACCGTCGGCCCATGACCGTCACGCTGTACATCCCGTGCTTCATCGATCTGATCTACCCGCAGGTCGGAATCGCGATGGTGCGCATACTCGAGAAACTCGGGCACCGCGTCGAGTGTCCCGAGAGTCCCGCGTGCTGCGGCCAGCCCGCGTTCAATACCGGCTACTGGGACGAAAGCCGCGCCACGGCCGTGAAGGTGCTCGATCAACTGAAGGACGCCGAGGTCGTGGTGATCGCCAGCGGCTCGTGCGGCGCGATGATCAAGGTGTTCTACCCGGACCTGTTCGCCGGGACGCCGCAGGAGGGACTGGCCAGGCAGGTCTCGGCCAAGTGCTTCGAGTTCTCCCAGTTTCTCGTGGACATGCTGGGCGTGACCGATCTCGGAGCCCGGTTCCCCCACAAGGTCACTTACCATGACGGCTGCCACAGCCTCCGCGAAATGCACATCCACGCCGCGCCGCGCCAACTGATGGCCCGAGTGCAGGGACTCGAACTGGTCGAGATGAAGCAGACCGTCTGCTGCGGCTTCGGCGGCACCTTCTCCGCCAAGTTTCCGATGATCTCGACGGCCATGGGCGAGGTGAAGTGCGAACTCGCGCTCGAGACCGGGGCCGAGTATGTCGTGTCGAGCGATTCGAGCTGCCTGATGCACATCCAGGGGCTGATCGATCGCCGCCGCCAGCCGCTCAAGACTATCCACCTCGCCGAGATCCTCGCGCCCGCATGAGCGCCTCCGCCTCCCAATTCAAACGGGACGCCGCCCGGCTGACCGCCGACCTGCGCCACCGGGCGCTCATCCAGACCGCCCTCGGCAATTACGAAATCAAACGCGACGAGAAGAAGGCGCTCTTCCAGGACTACGACGGGGCGCGCCAGCTCGCCGCCGAAATCAAGTGGGAGGCCATCAATCGCCTCGACCGGCACCTCGAACAGTTCGTGCGCGAACTCGAAACGCGGGGAACGAAGGTGCACTGGGCCACAACCGCGCGTCAGGCGTGCGACATCATCGTCGGTATCGCCCGAAGCAGGCGCGCGCGCTCGATCGTCAAGTCGAAGGCCATGACCGCGGAGGAGATCCACCTCAACGCCGCCCTCGAACAGGCCGGGTTCGAAGTGGTCGAGTCCGATCTGGGCGAGTTTATCGTCCAGCTCCGCGACGAACCGCCCTACCACATCGTCTTCCCGGCCATGCACCTCACCCGCGGCGAAATCCAGCGCACCTTCAAGGACAAGCTCCACGACGCGCCTTCCGACAACCCGGAAGCTCTCACCATGGTCGCCCGCCGCGTCCTGCGGCAGAAGTACGTTCAGGCCGATATCGGCCTCACCGGCGCCAATTTCGCCGTTGCGGAGACGGGCATGATCTCGGTCACGGAAAACGAGGGGAACGCGCGCCTCACCGCCGCGCTGCCCAAGACCATGATCACGCTGCTCGGCATCGAGAAGATCGTGCCGCGGCTGGACGATCTGGCCCTCTTGCTGCCGATGCTCGCGACGGTGGGCGCCGGCCAGCTCATCAGCGGCTACAACACCCTCTACGGCGGCCCGCGCCAGCCCGGCGAATCTGACGGCCCCGAGGAGTTCCATGTGGTGTTGCTCGACAACAACCGCACCGCCCTCCTCGCCAATGCCGAGCAGAGAGACGCGCTCCACTGCATCCGCTGCGGTTCTTGCCTCAACGTCTGCCCAATCTACCGCCACGTCGGCGGCCACTCCTACGCCACCACTTACCCCGGCCCGATCGGCGGCGTGATCACGCCCAACCTGCGCGGCCTCCAGGACTGGAAACATCTGTCCTACTCCTCCTCACTCTGCGGAGCTTGCACCGAAGCCTGCCCGGTCAAGATCGACTTGGCTCACCACCTCCTCCAAAACCGCCGCAATGCCTCGCGCCGCAAACCGATCTGGTGGCAGAAGATCGCCTTCAAGCTCTTCGCCCCCGTCGCCAATGGCCGGATTCCCTGGATGCTGGTGACCAAGGGGGGACGCTTCGGACAGCGGTTTCATGGCCTGATCAAGGGCACACGGATCGATCCGGCGTATTGCTGGACCCGGACGCGCGACGTGCCGCGCATAGCAAAACAGAGCTTCAAGGAATGGTGGAGAGAGACGCGCAAATGACCGCCGCCAGCCGTCCGCCCACAATGCCATGAACGAACGCGAACACATCCTCGCCCGCATCAGGGAGGCCCTGACAATCTCTGCTCCCGTTCCGGGTTCTCATGATGGTCGGCCCCGCCGGAACGGCCTGCCCACCAGCGCCGACCAGCGCCGTGTCCTGCCCGCCGTCGGGGATTCCTTTGACGCCCGCGCGTCCCTGTTCGCCAGAAACGCCGCCGATCTCCACGCCGAATTCAAGCTGCTCGCGAACCCCTGCGACCTGGCAGCCGAGCTGAAACGCCTGGCCGCGGCCGAACAGTGGGATCGCGTGGCCAGCCACCGGGGCGCATTGACCGACCCGGCGTGCGCGGCCCTTGGCCTGCCCGTGCTCCTCACGGACGAGCCTTACGACAAGACCGAGCTCGAACGATGTCCCGCCGGGCTCTGCGCATGCGATGCACTCGTGGCCCAGACGGGCAGCGTCCTGGTCACCAGCCGCAGCGCCGGCGGACGCGCTCTGTCTGTCCTGCCGCCCCATCATGTGGTTCTTGCTCGACGCGACCAGTTGGTGGCCGATTTGCCGGAGGCGTTCGCCCTGCTCAGGTCGAAATACGGCGCCGATTATCCGAGCATGATCTCATTGATCACGGGCCCCAGCCGGACCGGCGACATCGAACGCATTATCGTCCTTGGGGCCCACGGCCCCAGGCAACTGACGATCCTCTGTTTTTAATGCTATGATCACCAAACCAAACCAAAGCAGGGGCGCCATTCGCCCCGGCTTCACCCTCATCGAACTGCTCGTCGTGATCGCGATCATCGCGATCCTCGCCGGCATGCTCCTGCCCGCCCTCAGCAAGGCCAAGGCCAAGGCCACGGGCATCGTCTGCATGAGCAACACCAAACAACTGGCGCTCGCGGTGCTCATGTACACCCACGACAACGCCGATTGGTTTCCACCCAACCGGGACGGCGGCACGAAGGATGTGAACGTGAGCTGGGTGGCCGGATGGCTGGATTGGAATACGGGCAACACGGACAACACCAACACCTACTTCCTCCTAAAGGCCAAGATCGGCGCCTACACAAGCGATGTCGGCATCTACCGCTGTCCGGCTGACAATTACCCCGTCAATATGGGCCGCACCAAAGCGCTCAGGGTCCGCAGCAATGCCATGAACGGTTTCATCGAGGGCGGCGCTTACAGCCTCAATACGGCCAGCGGCTCGACATGGTACCCGAATTACTGCATGTACAACAAGGTGTCCGATGTGATCAGACCGGCGCCGGCGCAGTTGTGGATGCTCAACGACGAGCACCCCGACAGCATCAATGACGGATGGGAAATCACCAACGTCACCGACCCCAACAATTGGACCGATCTGCCGGCCAGTTACCACAACAACGCCTGCGGGTTTAACTTCGCCGATGGTCATAGCGAGATCAAACGCTGGCTCGAGAAAAGCACCGAAGTGAAAATCCGGCGCACCCAATACAACGGCTTCCCCGCCCCGAAGAGTCGGGACATCAGGTGGGTCATCGAGCGCTCCACGGCGTTGAGATGACCGATCACGGGCACGACGCCGAACCCCGCCAGTCGTGCGCCTGGCGGATCAGGAGCCTTGCCTGCGGGGCGGGGGGAGCAGTTCCCTGTCCGGCAGGGAATGAAAACCGCGCATTCATCAGGAATCCAAGCCGATCCAACCGCACGCCCCCCTCAGAAGCGGCTCCGTGACCCCATGAATGGCCGCAGGAAGCGTTCGGCTGCCAGATCGGCGAATCTCAAGCCGCGGTCTGTAAGCTGGAAGCGGTCGGGGCGCAGCTTCGCCAGGCCCTGGCGTTCGAGTTCGGCCATGTCGTTTCGCCACTCGACTCGCAGGTCGAACCCGGTGACGCGGAGGAACTCGTCAAATGGCCAGCCGGCGTTCATGCGCAGTCCGAACGCGGCCGTCTCGCCGGCCCGGCTCATCGGGGAGAGCGTTTCGGTGGACTCGAAGGCGCGCTGGCCCTTGGCGAGGAGCTGACAGTAGAGGTGCGTGCTGGACCAGTTTTTGGTGCGCACGCCGCGGACATAGCTGGTCGCGCTGGGGCCGAGTCCGTAGAACGACCCGCCGCGCCAGTAGTTGACATTGTGCCGGCAGGCGCGATCCGGGACTTCGCCCAGGGGCTGGGGGCCGAGATGCTTTGCGAAGTTGGCCACTTCGTACTGGCGATAGCCGTGTGCAGCGGCCTGGGCGGCCAGTTCCTCGAACATGTCGCAGGCGAGATCATCGTCGACGTCGAGGCGACTGGCCTTGAGCTGTTGGAACAGGGGGGTGTCTTCCTCGTAGATGACTTCGTAGGAGGAGAGGTGTTCGCTGCCGAGGGCGATCGCCTCGCGGAGTGTGGCGCGCCACACCGGCATTGTCTGGCCCGGGATGGCGAACATGAGATCGAGGTTGAGATTGTCGAAGCCCGCGCGCCGGAGTGTGTCAAAGGACCGGAACACCATGTCGCGGGTATGGATGCGGCCGAGGCGTTCAAGGAGGGGTTGGTCGAGCGATTGGACGCCCATCGAAATGCGGTTGACGCCGTGGGATTCGAGGAGTTTGGCCTTGTCGAGCGACACGGTGGCGGGATTGGTCTCGACCGTCCACTCGTCGGCGCCGAGCAGATCGAGCCGGCCCATGGCGTCGAGGATTCGTTCCCACTGGCGGAGGTTCAGGAGCGAGGGGGTGCCTCCGCCGAAGTAAACGGTGCGCGGGCGCAGGTCGGGGGCGACCAGTTCCAGCTCGCGGATCAGGGCCGTGACGTATTGATCGATCAGGCTGGCGTTGGCGGTCTCCGAATAGAAAGCGCAATAGTGGCATTTGCGGGCGCAAAACGGCACATGGATATAGAGGTGACCGATCGGTGCACTCGGCGGCTTCGGCGCGTTTGGGCGAAGGGAACGTGCTGGGACCATCATCCTTCCTCTCCGCCCTCACACGAACTCGCCCATGAACCGGCCGGGAGGCGAGACGTCTCGTCCCCTGCCGTAACCGGGGACAGGCAGTCCCCGCTCCAGAGGTTCTGGGCCCTCATGCGGCTTGGATCGTTGAATGACCAGGCGATCCATGTCGGGACCCTGAGCGGCGAGTTTCAACTCCATCGGAGGTCAAATGTCTTGCCGTCTTGAGTGCGATCGCCCCCCAACGGCGCGGAGGATCATTCGGATAAAGCAGCGAGTCGAGCACGATCACGCGGTGCATCCGTTCGTTTCGGTGTAATGCCGCTCGGTGAGGGCACCGGGCCTGCAACGGATGGCGATTGCCGGAGGGGCGCCGCCTGCCTGCCGCCTGCCTGCCGCCTGCCTGCCGGCAGGCAGGGCAGGCAGGGCAGGCAGGGCAGACAGGTCCTCGTCGCCCGCCAAACAGGGTCTGCAACTCTCATCGCCGCGGACGAGGACGTCCCCTATCAGATCGGTTCATGTCCACTGGGCAGTCTAAAAGGGAACGGGCGGCTCTGTCGCGCGGCTCAGTTGGCGAGCCGGAGGTGGCTGAGGCGAAAGAGGGCGCCGCGCGGTTCGTTTGGGAGGCAGGCGACGTCCCAGCCGTGAGCCAGGACGATCTGGTGGACCACGGCGAGGCCCAGGCCGGTGCCGCGCTCGGTGGTGGTGAAGTAAGGTTTGAAGATTTCCTCCCGGTGTTCGGGCGGCACGCCGGGGCCGTCGTCGCGGATGTCCAGGCGCGCCTCGGTGGCGCTGGTCTTGTCGGCACTGACGCGGATTTCGCCGCCTGTGCCCACTGCCTGGGTGGCATTGAGGAGGAGGTTGAACAAGGCTTGGCGCAGGAGTTGTTCGTCCGCCTCGACCGAGGGCATGTCGTGGGTGACTTCGAGCCGCACCTTCTTCTCCTCGACATCGAACCCGAGGGCGCGCACGACCTCGCTGACGACCGAGTTGAGGTTGACGGCCGTGCGGCGCACCTCGCGCGGGCTCGAGTAATTGATGAACTCGTTTAGTTGGGCCGTGACGCGATCGGTTTGGGCGATAATGCCGTCGGATTGTCGCCGGATTTCCGGGGAAGCGTTGGCCTGTTTGGAGAGCATCTGGGCGAGGCCGCGGATGACGTTGAGCGGGTTCTTGGTTTCGTGGGCGAGGCCCGCGGCGGCCAGGTTCATCTCTTTGAGGCGGGCGTTGAGTTCCGAGGCGCGGATCAGGCGCACTTCGAGTTCCGAGGTCTTGGTCAGGCTCTGCCACGCCAGACCCAGGCCCGCCACCGAGATCGCCGCCATCGCGCTGATGATGGCGCGCAGCCAGAAGTCCTGCCGGACGGACGCCTGCAGCGATTGAGTCGAGAGAACGAGCAGGAAGCTATGGACGCCCTTCTGCTGGACGGCGGTCTTGTATTGTTGCTCGCTCATCCAGAACGGGCGCCCGAACGGGTAGCCGTCTGGCCCGCCGCGTCCGCGCCACCCCCGCGGGCGTCCGGGATTGTCGCGGTCACTTTGCCTGTCGAGCGAAGGAGGCTGGTTGGTGAAATGGGGAGGGGGGGCATTCGGAGGAGGGCCGGGGAACATGCCGGCGGGGCTGTTGGTGCCGAAGGGTCTGGGCATGTCTTCGCGCTGGAGGACGAGCGTGGGCTGGGACTCACTGATCTCGGCGGTCACATTGGTGCCCAAGTCGACGAGGTTCATCAAGGTGACGGTGCGGTCGGCCCAGTATTCGCGGCTGGGATCGAGGTCGCGCGTGGTGAACTCGATGGGGGATCCGGCCGAAGCGACGACGTCGCCCAGGTCATTGAGGACAGCCACGGCGTTGAGTTCGCCAGGTCGGATCAGGGAGCTGAGAGCGGACTCGAGGCGTTCCCTCGAAATGATGCCGAAGCGGCGTTGCGAACGCATGACCAGGCCGACGGTGTTCGAGATGTCTTTGGCGCGGTCGATGAGCGTCTGGCGGGCGGCGCGCTGGACCCGTTTGTGTTCAATCGCCTGCCACGCGACAATGACCAGCCAGACTGCCGCCAGCACGCCGATGACCAGTCCTGTGCGTCGTTCGAGGTTCACGTGGGGTCCCATGTCGATGTGCGCGGCGCTACGTCTTTTTCTTCTTGGCTTTTGTTTTGGAGGGAGGGCTCGTGCCTTTGACTGGAACGCTGTCGATGAAGCGGTTGAGTTCCTCCTCGGTGAACGCCTTGGGAACGATCTGCGCGTCCGAGCGGGCATCCTGCGTCAACTTGGCCGTCTCGATCGGCGTCCGCACGATGTGCGGCGTGAGAAAGATCAGCAACTCCGTCTTCTCGTCGTTGGTGACCGTCCGCCGAAATGCAAGTCCTAGGAGCGGGATATCGCCCAGGAGAGGAATCTTGCTTTGGCTTTGGCTCTTGGCCGTCTGCATCAGGCCTCCAATCACGATCGTCTGGCCGTCGGGCGTCACCACCACAGTGTCGGCGGATCGCTGGTTGATGATGGGTGAGCCGACGCTGTTGGTGCCGGTGGTGATGGCGACCGTTTCCTCGGAGAGGTTCGAGATTTCGGGGGAGACGATCATCTCGACCAGGCCGTCGGATGTGACAAAGGGGGTGACGCGCAGGATGATGCCGATGTCGGTGTACTCGATGGCGTTGCGCTGGTTGCCGAAGCTGTCGTAGTTGACTCCTGTGATCAGGGGAACGGACTGGCCGACGGTGATCGTGGCTTGCTGGTTGTTGCGGGCCAGGATGGTCGGGCGGGAGAGGACCTCGAGCTTGCCCGCCTCGGCGATGGCGCGGAGGGTGGCTTCGTAGTTGCTGCCGACGACATTGAAGATGCCGGAGCCGGACGTGATTCCGGGAACACCCATAAACTGCTGGAGGACATTGGCCGTCGTGTCAGTGTGGATTGTTTTGGTCCAGGTGCCTTGTACGCCGAGGTCGGCGCCTTTGCGGTGGGTCACTTCGAGGAACACGACGTTGATGAGGACCTGGGGCGCCGGGCGATTCAGGTTGGTCACCACCTGGCTGATGCTGCTGGCGGTTTCCTCGTCCGTGATGACGATGAGTTTGCGCGTTTCCTGATCGTAGGAGACGGTCGCGCCGCCCATTTCGGTGCTGGTGGGATAGGTCGTGGTGCTGCGCGACCGGCCGGCGGTGCCGCCGCCGGAACCGAATCCCTGGCCCCAGGCGCTTCCTGCGGCCAGGAGCCCGAGACTCAAGCCGAGGACCGCGACGCGCTTCATCGAGTTTCGCATAATCTGCCTTTTCATGAATGGCCTCACTGGGGGCGGGCTTGCTTAACGGCTGCCTGTGCCTCTGAAGGTGCCAGTCCGACCGCCCGTGTTCTGGCGGGTCTGGGTCTGGCGAGTGTTCAACTGATTGACGTTTTGGCGCTGGGTTGTGCTGGTGCGCCGCATGCTCGAACTGCTGTAGTTTTGCTCCGGAAACAGGCTCTGGATCACCTCTTGAACGGTCTGAGGATCGGTATTCTCGACGTCGTAAACGAAGACCTTCTGCTTCTTCGCCGGGTCGGCGTCGAGTTGACTGATCATCGGAACGATCTGCTCCATCATGGACTGTGAGGCGCTGACCACAACCGACTTGGTGCGCGGGTCGGCGACGGCGATGACCTGGGTTTGTTTCAGCAGGCGCTCGTTGCTGGTGGAGGAGGAGGCACCCATCATGTCGATGCCGCCAGGGCCGCCCATGCGGCCTCCCGCGAAGCGCATTTGCGAACGGCTGTTTTGTGTGTTCGCAGTGTTGGGGAACAGGTTGGAAAGCAGGTCGGCCATCTCCTGCGGGTCGGCGTGCTTGAGCCGAAACACGTGCAACTCGGTCACGTCCTCGATCTCGACGTCGACGGCCTTGACCAGTTCCTGGATCGACGGCATCACGTCTTCCGGTGCGCTCACCACCACGGCGTTGCTGCGCTCGTCGGCGACGGCGATCACCCGGCTCGATCCGGCGCGTCCCGCCGAGTTGGCGTCGTTTCCGCCGCCTTCTGGGCCCCGTCCGCCCGGGCCTCCGCCCATGAAGCGATTGAAGAACTGGGCGCGCGGGTCGTTCGAGCGCGAGGAGGTATCCTGCGACGCGAACACCTCCTTGATGGCTGCGGCCAGCGACTTGGCGTCGGCATACTGAAGGGCGAAGACGCGGATGACATAGGTGCTGGCGATCGACGTGTCGAGGGCCCTGATGATCTGGGCGACGCGGCGGATATTCGTCTGGGTGTCGGTGATCAGGAGCGCGTTGCTGCCTTGATTTGCCGTGACCGTGGCCGAGGACGGAATCAGCGGCGCCAGGTCGGTGGCCAACTGGGTGGCGTTGATGAAGCGGACGGGAACAACCTGGGTGACGATGTCGTCCTTCTTGGGAATCTGCTCCGGATCGTTGCCGCTGACCACGGGAATGTCGCGTTTCTTCGCGTCGCCCTGACTGATCACGGTCAAGATGCGTCCGTTGCGCAGGGCCGCATATCCGTTCTTGTTCAAAACCGTGCTGAGCAGGGTCAAGGCCTCCTCTTGGTCGAGTGGCTGGTTGCTCCAGACATCCACTTTGCCGCGCACGTCGGTCTCGAGGACAATGATGAACCCGGCGGCTTCGCTCAGGTAGTTGAGCACCATCTCGAGGGGAACGCCGCGGAAGTTGAGGCGCAGTCCCTTCTCGCCGGGCTTGACGGGCTGGGCGGGCGCCGAAGGAGTGTCCAGAGCGCCCGAGGCCGCTTCGGCGGAGGGCAAGGCGTCCGTGCCCTTGGGATTTGACGGGTTCGCAGCCGGGGCAGCCGCGGGCGCATCGGGCGGATTGCCCGGTGCGGCGGGCTCGTCTTCCGGGGTGGCGGGCGGCGGTTCATCCATTGGCAGCCCATCCATGTCGGCATCCGGGTCGTGATTGTCGGGATCCGCCTCCTCGATTCGAGCCGGCGGCGCGGGTTGCGCTTGAGGTTCGGCCTGGGGCGGCGTCATGTCCGGCACCGGTTGGGCGTCCGGGGCGAGATTCTCCCCTTCCGCTTCATCGAACTGTGCCGGCACGGTGTCGGGCGGCGCATCTTGAGGCGGGGCATTGGGCGCCGGTTCGGAGCCGAAGAGGGCCACAGCCAGAGCCAAGCCAGCGAGCCCGGGGAGGGCCATGAGCACGGTGTCAAGAGTCTTCATTACATCTCCCTTTCTCGTTTCTCGAGCAATCGTTTCAAAGCTTCACTCGTATCACTGCTGGAACTGCTGGAACCGCTCTCGGTTCGACTGCTCTCAGTCGGTCTTCCAGACGCGCTGTCTGAGCTTGCGGCGGCGGGCCGGGCGGTCCAACCCCCGGGCGATTCGTCTCGGGCGGCGACTTTCCATTCGCCGCCGTCTTCCCGTCGCAACTGGGAACCAACCTTAAGATCGAGGCGGTTGCCTTGAACGTCCAGTCTGACGTGGTTGGCGCCGATGTCGAGGACCTTGAGGTCGGCAATGGTTCCCCCTGGTTTGAGGGTTGCGCGGTAGCTGGGGTCTGAGCCGTCGAAGAAGGCGAACTGGCCCTTCTCGTAGCTCATTGTGCCCAGGAGGGCGACTGTATCGACTCGCGAAGGGCGGGGCGTTTCGCGGCGGCGGGGTGCACGTCCGGAGCGATTGGCATTGAAGATGTTGCGTTCGCTGATGATGCGGAACCCCTCGTAGTTGTCTTGTGAGGAGGCACCGGACTCTTCGGCAGCCTGGAGACCCGGGCCGCCCCAGGCGATCAGCGCCAGAATCCCGACCGACATCGAAATCGCTTGGAGGGCTTTCATGATCCGGGGGTTTTCAGCAGAAGTCCGCTCACCTGGAGCCCGAGCGTCAGTTGTTCGCCATCGGTGTCGCGGGCGGTGAGTTCGACGACATCGACCTTGATGGCGAGCGGGTCGGCCTCGGCCTGGTAGAGGAATCGGGTGAGAGCCGACAGGTTCCCGGCGGCGTCGGCCCGGCATTCGTAGGTCATGGAATCTCCCGCCGCCCGCTTCCATTGTGGGCGCAGGGAGCTGATGCTGACTCCGCTATCGCGGGACCAGCGGTCGAAGGCCTTGAGCACCTGGCTTTCAGCGACTGAGATCTCGCTGTCCAGGGTGTTGGTCCGCATCGTGCTCCAGCGGCTCCGAATGGTCTCGTCCCGTTCAATCAGCGCCACACCCTGTGTGACGGATTGTTTCAACCCGGCGATCCGCTCCGCACGGGCCTTCCATGTCTTGGTCAGCGGCGTCAGCAGCAGGCGATCGCCGGCGAGCAATGCGACGCTGAGAATGGCGACAATGGCCAATCCCTGCTGGCGGCTTTTGACTGGGCCTAGATTCACGATCCCCCTCCTTCCACCCAACGGAAATTGAATGTGAATTCCAGCGGCGATCGCCCGCGCATCTGTTCCACGCGCACGTCCGAAACCTGCTTTGCGGTCTGGAGACGTTCGAGTGTTTGGATGAGCGCCTGATGATCCTGCGCCGTGCCCGAGCAGGTGACCGACGTGGCATCCCGGATCTCGACGGTCTTGGCGGAAACGGCCCCGTCCTCGGGGAACGCTTCTGTGAGTTGGCGAAGCACAGTCAGCGATCGCATGGAATCGTCAAACCAGGGGCGGTACAGCTTGATCTGCTGTTGGATCTGCTCGAGGGCCGTCGCGCGCGCCTTGATGGCCTGCCATTGTTTGTCCCAATGCCAGAGTTGCCATTGCTGATAGAGAAAGCCCAATGCGAGGCACCCGGCCGCCGCCCCCGCCGCCGCCCCCGTCCAAACCAGCTTGCGCGAGCTGTAGCGCGAGGTCAGCCGTTGCCAGGCGCTGACCCGCGGAGGCAGAAACTCGAATCCGGTCTTTGGCTCCGTCAGGCCCTGCACGGCGAGCGCCAGCGCCGCCGACACGGGTGTTCTCGGAGGCAATTGCAACCCCGTATCCGATGCCGAGTAATCCCGAACCTGCTCGACGACGATGCCCATTGGCTCGAAGCGCGGGCGCAGATGCTCGACGAGTGCTTCGGCCGAGTTGTCGCGTCCGAAGACCCGCAGGCGGCGGACTGCCTCCCGGAGATCGGAGGGCAACTGGCCCAGGGTGACCCGCGTCTCGCGCGCCACCTGGTCGGCCTGCAATTGGGGCGTGCCGCCCTCGATCTCGAACACGCCTTCGAGAGTGCGCAACACGGCGACCCCGCCGCCGCACGAGACCTGCAGGCCGATGCTGTGGTCGCTCGGGGCAAGGGCCATGACGCCCTGCGACGCCTCGGCATTCGCGCGCTGCAGGCTCGCGATGCCGAGCGAGAAGCTCACGGGACGAAGCTGGGCGGCCTGCAGGACCGCTTCGAGCCGTGTCACGTGGTCGCGCGGAATGGCCACAAGCGTGGCACAGGCGGCTCCGCCCGGGGTGCGAAACCGGGATTGCGCCATCAAGAGGGCTTCGGGCGCATACGGGAAGCCGCGCTCGGCCTCGATTTGCAGGAACCCGTCGATGTCGGCGGGAGGCAAGTCAGGCAGCGGCACCTGGATGGTCAGGGCCCAACCCAGAGGGAGGCCGACGGCGCATCGCCGCTCGCGGATTCCAGCGGCATCCAGGTGTTTGCGAATCTCCCGTCCGACGAGTTCGGGGGCGTCCGTCAACAGATCGAGCGAGAGCGTGGCGCCGAATGCGGCCTTGACCTCGCCGAAGCCGTTCGTGCGCCGGACCAGCACACCCTCGAGGCGGCCGGCTTCGAGGGCCAGGCCCAACAGGGTGCCGCCCGGGCCGCGCTGGAAGGGAACATGCTTAAGCCAGGTCTTCATCGCATTCGGTTCGCAAACAGGGCCGAATCGTAGTCGGTCGCTCCCAGCGCCCAGCCCAGATGGGTCACGTCCAGGCGTCGGATGAACATGGGCGTGCCGTCTGCCGTGTCGCACAGCCAGCGCACCCGCCGATAGCCGCGTCCGTACCGCCCCACGGCCGCGACATCCACCGTGTACTGAAAGGTGCGCGACGTCAGGTAAGGGCCGGCCTGCACGAGATTCGTTTGCTCGAGTATGTCCGCGACCCAGGCCACCGTGGGCAGGGTGGTCGCGTCGGGCCGGCGTTGCGACACGAGCGTCGAGGCCAGTTCGGGCCCGATCCCCGGGACACACGCCAGCACCGCTTCGCTTGCGGTGTTGACATTGATCAGGCCGGCCTGGCTGCTGTTGGTCGAGACCGTGAGGTCCCCTTCGATCTGGCAGAATTCCTCAGGCGTCATCCCGCTCTTGACATAGAACTCGAGCAGGCTGCCCAGGCTGCTGTTGTTGGTGCCGACCTGGTCGAGGATGGTTCCGGCGCGTTCTTCGCCCAACTGCTCTTCGAGCAATGTCCGCAACTCCTCCTGGCTCGAACTCGTGACGTTGATCCGCGCTGAGCCGTTGCTGCGCGTCCCCGGCTCGCGGCTCACCACGGTCAGGTATTCGATCAGGCCGGGATCGAGGCGTCCGTCGCGGTTGTCGCTCGGTGGGGAGGCGTCGCCGTCGTTCTCGTTGGGATCGAGGATGCCGTTGAGGTTGGCGTCCTCGCCGTAGAGAATCTCGATCGTCATGCCCGCGACCAGGCGCAGTTCCTCGACGGACTCGAACGGGCCGTTCTTGCACCGGTAGGCCGGACGGAAGCGCTGGTAAACTTCCGTTTCAGCGCCGCCCGTCGTCACGTCGTCGTCGGTGTCGCGCCAGTCGATGATCGCCCCGGCCAACTCGGGTGTCATGCGGGGCAACTTTTCAAGCATCTCCCGGGTGGCCGTGTTCAGATTGAGTTTCGAGGCCTCGTCCACCAAGTCGAACACCGGCTCGTCCTCGACGATCGGCTGGCCGCGCCCGAGAATCCACACGGTCGCCTCGCCGATGGGCACGGCCTCCCAGGTCCTGAGGTCGACCTCCGGCCAGGTTCCAGGCGTCTCGACCTGGGCCAGCACGTTGCTGACGTAGTAAGTGGCGCCAGCGATCGCCTGCTCCGCCTGCGCGCCCGCAACCCGTTGATCCACCGCCCGCAACTCGAAGAGCATCGACTGCGCAAAATAGAGGGCGACGGCCACCAGGCCAAACGCAATCCAAAGGACGATGATCAACACCGATCCGCGGCGCGGGGCGGACGGACGAGTTGGGAGATGAGAGTCGAGAGTTGAAAGTTGGACGTTGAATGTCTCTCGTTCATGCCTTCTGGGCAGTTCGAGGACGATCAGGGGGCTGCCGCCGAAACGATTGGATGGGGCGCGCATCGGGCTCATTATGATCCTCCCGAGCCGCCGGTCCCGCTGGCGGATTGGTTGGCCTGGCTGCTCGTGTTGGTCGAGGCCTGAACCAGCAGCGGCACGACCACCGAGATCACAGGCTGATCGTATTGCTGGTCCGGCTGGGGTGTCAGTTCCAAGTCCATCCTGACGCCCCGCGGCAACGGCGTGGTCTCGGACGTCGAGTCCCACGTCGTGCGCCATGCGCTGCCGTCGTGGAACCAGAACTCGATGCGCTCGACTCCGCCCATCAGCCATTGGTCCTCGGGCTCGTCCTCGATCAGGAGGGGAAGCAGGTTGCGGGTCACGGCGCGGTGCAGATCGAGACCGAACCCGGAAGTGCGGTTGGTCGGCTCGGCCAGATAGTAGGTGACTTTCTGAAGCTCGGCCCACGGCAGCGTGTCGTAGAGCTGGCCCGTGGCGGTGCAGAGAGGGGGGCCGCTCATGATGCGCCCCCGGGGGGCAACGGAATTGGTCGGCGAAGTCCGGAGGGCGCCGGTCAGGGTACCGCCGGGTGCGGCCAACCCCTCGAGGTCGCGTTTGATGATGGCGAGGGCATGCTGGAGCGGCATGACCTTCTCGACCTCGGCGGTCGTTTTGTTTCGCAGGCGCAGGGCGCCATAGAACACGCCGTGCATCGACACCAACACAACGGCGAAGACCGCCGTCGCGATGAGGACCTCGATCAGGGTGAAAGCGCCCCCTCGGCTGTTGGAGGTTGGAAGGCGGATTCTCATCGCGTCTGGCCGGATGTGGAGGTCGATGACGAGGTCGAGGTGGCGGTCTCGACCGGTATCGAGTTGTCGGCGAGGGTGCTCAACTGGACGTCATATTCCTGGCCTTGCACCGTGAAGAGAACCTGCACGGAGACGAGCTGCAGAACCCCGTCGATCCATGTCTCGGCCCGGACCCGCCAGAAGAACTCGAGCGGGCCCTCCTCGATCGTGCCCTGCTGGGGAGTCTTCTGCCATTGTCCGCTGACAATCAGCTCGTTGAGGATGTTTTCGGCCAGGCGCAGGGCTATCGCCTTGCGGTGGGTGACCTGCCCGACCTGGCTGGCCAGACGCAGCCCCTCGACCGCCACCGGGATCACGATGGCCATGAACACGAGCGCGGCGAGAACTTCCGCCAGCGTGAAGCCGGCGCAGCGTCGCCTAGCGCCGGAAAGCGAGCGGTTGTTCTTCGGGAATCTCATAGCGCAGCCGATTGAGGCTTTGCACAATCCAAACCTCGCCTTTCTCCTGCCGGCGTGGCCGGCCCTGCTCGTCCTGCTCACGCAGGCGCAGGCGCGAAGGGCTGATGTCGCTGATCGAGCCGTCGGGGAGGAAGAAGATTTTGACCATCCGATCCGACAGCAGGGTGGAGGCCTGCCACGGCATGACATTGGTGGCGAATTCGGCGACACCGGCCTCGATCTCGATCTGCTCGCTCCAGTCGAAACAGAGCGCGTTGGTGTCTTGGATGCGGAACCGCGGATCGATCCGCAGTCCGTACTGGTTCGATTCGGCGTTGAGCCACAACAGAACGGGCACGCCTTCGGACACCGCCCGGCTTTGTCCGTAGCGCGTCAGGGCCAGCAGGCGTCGCGCCTCGCCATCGAGGAAGCGTCCGCGGAAGAACTGGGCCAGGGACGGCGCCGCCACCGCGAGCACGATCAACAACAGGGCCATCACGAGAATCAACTCGAGCAACGTGAAGGCGCGCCCGGAGGCCTGCGATCCGATCGCAGTCGGGGTCCGGCGTTGGAGTTGACCATGCGTGAGCATCGTGAAAATCGCCGGTTGTCTAACGCCGCCGCTGGTCGGTCCGGAGCCAGTTGCCGATGTCATCGTCGCCGCCCTCGCGGCCATCGGGTCCCATCGACATCAAGTCATAGCCGCTGGGGTTGTATCGCCCGGGACATTCGTAGATGTAGGCATTGCCCCACGGATCAAGCGGGACGTCGCTTTTCAGGTATGGCCCGCGCCAGTTCTTGGCGTCGCGCGGCTGCACGACCAGGTCCTGCAAGCCGTCGCGGCCTTTGGGGTAGTAGCCGTTGTCCACCTCGAAGGCATCGAGCGCCGTTCCAAAGGTGGCGAGCTGCGAGCGGGCGGCCGTCTCCCGCGCCTGCTCGGTGCGGCCGGAGAACTTGGGCACCACGATCGCCGCAAGAATGCCCAGAATCACCAGGACCAGCAGCAGCTCGATGAGCGTGAACGCCCGCTGCCCCAGCGCGCGGGCCGTCCCGGCGCCCCCGTGTCCGCCCGATCCGGCCTCATGGGCTCCGGTCCGGGACGTTTGCGCGCCTGTCCGAGCATGGCCAAAGACAGTGAAATGCCGGGGGGGTGAGCAGAGATCGCCGACGCCGCCGGCGGGCGAAGGTGCGTGCGCGCGCAGTGGACGTCTGCGGGAAGCATTTCGAGTTGGCAATATCATGGAGGTGCGGGTTGAGGGTTATTTGATGTAGTCCTGCAAGGTGAAGATCGGGATGACCATCCCGATGAAGATCGTGCCGATGAGCGCCGCGATGCCGAAAAGCATCAGCGGTTCGGCCATGGCCACGGCTGTCTTGAGTTGGCGATCGAGGTCGGCCTCGGTGACGTCGGCGATGCGAACCAGTTCCTGATCGAGTTTGGCGCTCTCTTCGGCCACGGAGATCATCTCGAGCACCGAGCCCGGGAACAAATGACGGCAATCGCTGAGGCTCGGCCCGAGTTGTTTGCCTTCCTTCACGCGCTCGATCGACGCCGCCACGGCGTCCACGAGGACCTGGTTGCCGATCGAGCGGCGCGCGACATTCAGGCCGTTAATGAGCGGGACGCCCGCCCCCAGCAACGTGCCGAGCATTCGGCAGAACCGAGCCATTGCGAATCGGGCCACCAGCGGCCCGATCACCGGCATGCGCAGAATCCAACCCTCCCACGCCCGGCGCCCCTGCTCGGACACCAGCCAGCTTCGCATCCAGTAGACGCCCACCACCACACCCACGGCGAGGATCGGGCCGTAGCCGCGGAGGAGGTCGCTTGCCGAGACGATCAATTGGGTCAGAAGCGGCAACTGCGCGCCGAAGCCGGTGAAAATCAGTTGAAAACGCGGGATGAAGAAGACCAGGAGGAACGTCAGGACCGCCATCGCCAGCACCAGCAGGATGGTTGGGTACAACAGGGCCGCCATGACCTTGGCCCGCAGTTCCTTCTCGCGCGACTGGAAATCGGCAATCTGGCCGAGCACCACATCGAGAAAACCGCCAGTTTCACCCGCCTCGACCATCGCCACATAGACGCGCGGGAAGGTGTCCGGCGACTTCGCCATCGCGTCGGCCAGGGACATCCCATCCACGACGAGGTCGTACACTTCCTTCCACTTGGCGCGAGCGGCTGGCGACGAGGTCTCCTTGTGAAGGATCACCAGGGCCCGGCTCAGCGGCACGCCCGCGGCCAGCAAGCTCGAAAGCAGGCGTGTGAAGTTCTCGAGGACCCGGGCCGTGATCCGCTGGCCCCCGCCCCAGAGCGCGCCGGACACGGGTGAGGCGGCCGACGACGGCGGCACCTTGCCGTTGGGCTTGCCATTGGGTCCGCCGGCCAGCTCGGTGAGGCTGATGGGGCGCAGCGCGCGCCCTTCCATTTGGCGAAAAGCGTCATGGCGCCCGCCCGCCTCGATCTGCCCCTCGGTGATCGTGCCGCTTGGCGTTATCGCGCGATAGGAATAGGTCGGCATGGCGTTGAGCTGATGTTCTATAGCGCGCGATGGGACTTCGGACGCTGTTTCGAGTTCTCGGAATTCCAGAACCCGCGCGCCGCGGCATGAAGCTGGATATGTCGACTGCGCATGCTGAGGGTCGGGAATCCCGGCTGCGCGAGGGGTCGTGACCGGATCACGCCGCCGCCTCCGCCGGGGCGGGAGCGGCCGGCGCATCAACTTCGATCTCGCCCGCCGGGGATTGTTCTTTGGTGACGCGGAGGACTTCCTCGGGCGGGGTGACTCCGAGTCGCACCAGGCGCCAGCCGTCCTCCGCAAGCGTCCGCATACCTCCGCGCCGCGCCGCCTCGCGGATTTCGTCGCTCGACCGGTTGTTGAGAACCATCCGACGAATCTCCTGATTGGTGTCCATCCACTCGAAGATCGCCCGGCGCCCGTGGTAGCCGGTATTGCGGCAGACGCCGCACCCGACCGGGCGATAGACGATCGTGTCGGGAGGGAACCCGAGCTGGGCCTTGAGGGCCTGCGCCGTCTCGGAGGTGTCGGGCTGCTTGCACTGTGTGCAGAGGACGCGCACGAGGCGCTGGGCCACCACGGCTTCGAGCGACGAAGCGACCAGGTAGGGCTCGACACCCATGTCGACCAAGCGCGTCAGGGCGCCCGGGGCGTCGTTGGTGTGGAGGGTCGAGAAGACCAAATGCCCGGTCAGCGAGGCCTGCACCGCAATCTGCGCCGTCTCCTGGTCCCGGATTTCGCCCACCAGGATCACGTCGGGATCGTGACGCAGAATCGAGCGCAACCCGCGGGCGAATGTCAGACCGGCCTTCTCGGAAACCTGAATCTGGTTCACGCCCCGGAGCTGGTACTCGATCGGGTCCTCGATCGTGATGATCTTGCGGACCGAATCGTTGATTTCCTGAAGCGCTGTGTAGAGGGTCGAGGTCTTGCCGCTGCCGGTCGGGCCTGTGACCAGGACGATGCCATGCGGGAGGCCCAGGACGCGCCGGAAGCTGCGCGCTTCATGGGCGTCCATGCCCAATTCCTGCATTCCGCGCAGCATGGCGCTCTGGCGCAGCAGACGCAACACGACGGCCTCGCCGTGCAGCATCGGAATGACCGAGACCCGGATGTCCACCTCGCTTTCGTCGACGCGGATCTTGATGCGCCCATCCTGGGGAAGGCGTTTCTCGGCGATGTTGAGGTGACTGAGAATCTTGACGCGCGACACGATCGCTGGCTGGAACCGCTTGACTTGGGCGGGCACGGGCACCTCCTGCAACACGCCGTCGATCCGGTACCGAATGCGCAGCTCGTCCTCGAACGGCTCGAGGTGGATGTCCGAGGCGCGCAGCTCGATCGCATCCCGCAACACCTGGTTGACGAACCGAATGATCGACGCGTCCTCGGCGGCGGTGTCGAGATTCGTGTCCTCCTCGTCGCCTTCCTCGACGACCTGGAAGCTCGTCTCCTCGTCGAGGGTGTCGATGGTGTCGGCCCCGACGCCGAGCCGCTTCTTCATCTCGCGCTGGATCGCCTCGCTGGGCGCCAGCACCGCCTTGAGCCGCAGCCCCGTCATCGTCCGCAGGGTATCGAGTCCCTGCGTGGCAAAGAGCCGGCTCGTCGCGACCTCGATGCAACCGTTCACACGCCGCAGCGGCAGCAGACCGTCCCGGAGCAGGATGCGCGCGGGAAAGAGCGAGAGCACCTGTTTGTCCGGCTCGACTTCATCGAGCGGGGTGAACGGGACATCGTATTCCTCGCCGAGCCAGCGCAGCACATCCTCCTCGGACCGCACCAGCGTGCGATCCTCGCCGGCGGGCTGGCTGGCGATGATCTGGGCGTCGACGGGCGAGAGCTGCTTGGCCGCCACCATGCGGTCGAGCAACTCGCGCAACGCCGTCGTTTCTGTTTCGGAGACAACCATGCTGTGGAGCCTTGAGAAACCGGGCCACGCTCCTGGACTGGGCCGGGAGCATGACCCGTCCGTAACCCAATCAAGACTACCTGACCAGACCCATCTGCAGCGCCAGAGCCTCCTGCCGGACGGAGAGCACCTTGCGCAGGTCTTCCTGAGCGGCCTGCAGTTTCGCTTCCTTCGCTTTGACGGAGTCGCGAAGCGCGGTCATCTTCGCCTTGAGCACGTCGTTCGAGGCCTTGTCCTCGATCGCCTTCTGGAGTTCCTCGGCCGCGGGATCCGGCTGGGGACCCATCCGCCGCTGACGATCCTGATCGGGCCGCGCCTGGTCTCCGCCCTGGCCCGGACGCCGCCCCATGCCCATCATCCCCATGCCGCCAAAGCCGATTTCACGCCGGGCCTCATTCACCTTGTTGATCCGTTCCTCGATGATCTTCCATTCGCTGTTGTCCGTCACACCGAACGCTTCCTTGTACCGCTCCATCATCCGCTGCCGCATCTGTTCCGGATCGAAATTCCCGCGTCCGCCCCCCATGCCGCCTCCACCTTGCTGGGCCAGCGCTTGGCCGACATTCAGACACAGCAGTGTGACAGCCCCGGTCAGGACAACTCTCTTGAGCATTCTCTTCATAACTATCTCCAACTTGTGTAGTGGTTTTGGTTCTCGGTTTGCCGAGCGCCAGCGCGCCCCAGCCCCGTGAGACATCGCCTATAGCAAGTGCCGCGCCAACACCTAATCACCAAGGACTTGCATTGATTGCCCTCCCCTTTCGCGCAAAGTTTGCGCATCTCCTCGCCCTCCCTCTGTGCAACCTGTGCGCACCCGCCGCGCCGGGAGGAGCGGGCGGATTCATGGGCAGCGTTGAAATTCAACTGTCTAATGCGCACCGGAACCATGAACCGGCGCGAAGTGGCGACGGCCTCGTCGCCCCAAACTCCTCCAAAACACTCTTCGGCGGGGGGACGAGACCCTGCCTGCCGGCAGGCAGGCGGCCCCCCTCCAAGGTTCGGTGCATGGGGCGTTGGCGCTCACGGGGAGTTTACCGGGTCTGCTCACGGGAAGTTGACCACTTGACGGCGAGGGGCTTGGCTTTCCAGGGAGGGGGCGGGACCGGGGCGTAAGGAAACCCCTTGCCCTACCTCGACAGCCAGCGGCCGTTTCTGTAAGACAAGGGGCGCTTAAACGTCGTCGGTGTCCATAGCCAGAACCTGGGTTTTTGGCAATCCAGATCGCGACCAGTTTTCGGTTTGTCGAAGATTGGTATCGAGCCGGTCCGGTCGCCGGCTTGGTGCGCGCGTACTACGCGTTGCTGCGATCGGTGCTACGGACCC
>MWFF01000172.1 GCA_002071485.1 Verrucomicrobia bacterium ADurb.Bin006
CCAGATCAGCGCGGCGCAGGTCGCCGTGCAATTGCAGGCCGAAGCATTAGGCTATCTCTGATTCCCCCAGAACGGTGAAATTATCGCCAAAATGTCAATTCCACACACAACCCTTCCGTGATGACCCCAACCCTACGCCAAAAGACGGGAATCTCGTTGACAACGATTCCCTTCGACTGATAACTGTCCTTTAGACTGACACGCCACAGGATTCATAGGATTCACGATGAGAACTGAGTTGAAAATTACGCCGTTCAAGTGCGGCGGATGCGAGGTGGCGTGTTAGGCAAAATATCGAACTAAACTACATGAGGTGGTCACGATGATCCCAGAAATACTATTGGAAATCATGAAGCATGAGGGAGTTGTTGCTATTGCGACCATGGGAAAGGATGGACCGCACATGGTCAACACCTGGAATAGCTATCTCCGAATATCATCAGACGGACGCTTGTTCGTTCCTGCCGGGGGCATGCGTCGGACAGAAGCTAACATTGCCCACAACCCCGATGTGCTGATTACTTTGGGAAGCCGCGAGGTTCAGGGAAGGCATGGGCCAGGTACAGGTTTCTTGATCAAGGGAAAGGCCTCCTTTATAGCGTCCGGGCCTGATTTTGACTTTATGAAGACGCAGTTCAGTTGGTTACGAGCCACCCTGGCCGTTACCATCGAATCTGCTACGCAAACCCTATGAAGGCAAGGGACATTGCGCTGCAGTCTCGCGGCTTCTGTCGCCATGCGACAATTGTCGATCGATTTTGAAAGGTCATTCGCTCCGGCGCGAGTCGCCCTCCCGCGGCTGTGCCTGAGCTCGTTAGACACCCGAAGAAACCCGAGTCGCGATCCGGTCCTGAACGAATCGAGCCACGATCGGACATGAGCAATGACAAGCCCCATCACCTCGGCCACAGGCAGCGCCTCCGGGAACGCTTTATCAAGTCGGGCCTCGACGGCTTCGCCGACTATGAGGTTGTGGAACTGCTGCTGACCCTTGCGATTCCGCGCTCCGACGTGAAGCGGCCCGCCAAGGCTCTGATCGCGCGCTTCGGCAACCTTCGCGGCATTCTCGACGCGCGGATTGAAGACTTGCGGTCTGTCCCGGGCATCGGAACCGTCACTCCCGCGGCGATTCAGATCATCAAGGCTGCCGCGACGCTCTACCTCCAGCAGAGCGCCGAGGGGCGCGACTCACTCCGCGACCCCGAGTTTTTGAGCCGGTTCTGGCGCGCTCGCATCGGCGCCCTTCCCAACGAGGTCTTCGAAGTCGGCTACCTGGATTCCGGCTATCGATTGCTCCGCGACGGCGTGGAGCGACTGGAAGAGGGCACGATCGATCGCGCGGCCGTCTATCCGCGGCGGGTCATCGAGGCGGCGCTGGGCCGTGGGGCTTTCGCCATTGCGCTCGCCCACAATCACCCGAACGGCGCGGTCACGCCCAGCGAGCAGGACAAGGTCCTCACCCGCGCCATCGTGCTGGCGGCGGAGACCGTCAGCCTTCGCGTCGTGGACCACCTCATCGTATCGCCGGGTGAGGCGTTCAGCTTCCGGAAGGCGGGTCTTCTGTGACGATCGCGCCGGCCATTCTCGAGCGGTTTCCGCGCCTGAACGACGCCCAGCGCGAGATCATCGGTCATCGGGACGGACCGTTGCTCGTGATCGCCGGTCCGGGCTCGGGCAAGACGTACAGCATCGTTCTTCGCGCGCTGAATCTGCTGCTCCTGGAGAAGGCTCACCCGCGGCAAGTCGTCCTGTGCACGTTCACGGAAAAGGCCGCGTACGAGATGCGCGACCGGCTCGCCGCCGCCGCGCGCGAAGTGGGTTACGCGGGCGATCTGTCGGAACTGACCGCGTCCACGATCCACAGCTTCTGCAATCGCATCCTCACGCTGCACCGCCACCGCATGGAACTCGGCCACGGGTACGACACGCTCGACGAGCTGACTCAGCTCCTTTTCATCTTCGAGCATTTCGACGAGATCGTCGGGCCGGCCGAGAACGACCTCTACCTGCATCGGTGGAAGACGCGCTGGACCGCGATCGAGGGCGCGCGCGCCTACTTCGACAAGATCACCGAGGAACTCGTCGACCCGGAGCGACTGGTCGAGTCGGCGGACCCCTTCGTTCACGGCATCGGCGAGTCCTATCTGCGCTACGAGCACGCGCTTCGCGAGGCGAATCGCACGGACTTCGCGCATCTTCAGCGGCTCGTGTTCGACCTGCTGCGCGACCCCGAGACGGCCGACGCCGTCACGCGCGACCTCCGCTACATCCTCGTCGACGAGTACCAGGACACCAACTTCATCCAGGAGCAGCTCCTCCTCAAGCTGACGGAAAAGAGCCGTAACCTATGCGTCGTCGGCGATGAGGACCAGAGTCTCTATCGCTTCCGCGGCGCCACCGTCCGCAACATCCTGGAGTTCCCGCAGCGGGTGTCCGGCTGCCGCGTGCTCAAGCTCACGACCAACTACCGTTCGCATCGCGCCATCGTCGAGCGCTACGACCGGTGGATGGCGTCGGCCGACTGGTCCAATCCGCACGGGGCGGCGTTCCGGTTCGACAAGACGATCCAGGCGGATGCCGGCGCCACGCATCCCGCCTACCCCTCGGCGATCGCCATCTGGGGCCGCGACCAGCGGGACGAAGCCGCGCGCTTCGGGGACTTCGTTGTGTTCCTGAAGTCGAACGGCGTGGTCGCGGACTACAGCCAGGTTGCCCTGCTGCTCCACAGCGTCCGCGAGGACCACAGCGGGCCCTATCGCGACGCGCTCGCCGCGAAAGGCATTCCGGCATTCTGCCCGCGCGCCCGGACCTACTTCGACAACACCGAGGTCCGCGACCTGGTGGCCTGCTTCGCGGTCGTCTTCGGCTGGCACGGCGAAGGCCGGGGACAAGCGGCCGGCGCGGTCGCCGACCTCGCCGCCTACGTGGACGGCGCGATCGTCGAGCTCGCCCGGCGTTTCGCGGCGCCGCATCCGCTCGCGGCAGCGCTTCAGCGCTGGACGCAGGAGATCGCGCGGCTCAGCGAGGGCGAGGCGCTCGATCTCCGCCCGGCCGACTACCTCTACCACCTGCTGGGGCTCGAGCCCTTCCGCAGCGCGGTGCGCGACGAGAACGTGGCGCGCAACCTGGCGATCTTCTCGCAGCTCCTGAACGTCTTCCAGACCTACTACCGGTACACCGTCGTCACGCACCGCAACCGGGAGTCCCTGCGACTTCACTTCTTCAACAGCTTCCTGCGTCTGCTCCACGACGGCGGGATCAATGAGTACGAGGACCCGGACCAACCCTTCCCCAAGGGCCACGTGCAGGTGATGACCATTCACCAGGCCAAGGGGCTGGAGTTCCCGGTGGTCGTGGTGGGATCGCTCGCCACGCAGCTCTCGAGCCCCAAGCAGATCGACCGTGACCTCGGGGCGTTCTATCACCGGCCACCCTTCGAGCCGGAGAACCGCATCACCCTGTTCGACCGGATGCGCCTGCACTATGTGGCATTCTCGCGGCCGCGGAAGGTCCTCGTCCTCACCGCCCACGAGCAGCCGAAGGATCACTTTGCCTCGATCTGGCAGGGACTCCCGCAATGGCCATACGTGCAGAAGGAGCTGCTCGCCGCCCAGCGCTTCGAGACGCGCGATCGAATGCCGGTCAAGAAGACCTACAGCTTCACGGGCGACCTCAAAATCTACGAGACCTGCCCGCGCCAGTACCAGTTCTTCCGCGAGTACGACTTCACGCCCTCGCGCTCGGCGGTGATCTTCTTCGGCCTGCTCGTGCACCAGACGATCGAGGAAGTCCACCGCGTCGCCCTCGACGGCCGGCTCGACACGCTCGACGAGCGCCGTATTCGCGAGCTCTTCGACCGTACCTTCCGCTTCCTCGCCATGAGCGATGTCCGGCCCATCGGCGACCAAGCCCGCGACGCCGCCTTCACGCAGGTGCTGAACTACTGGCGCCAGAACCGCGACGAGATGCGCCGCGTGATCCGGACCGAAGTGGACGTGTCGCTCGAGAAGGACCTGCCTGCCGCGTCGGGCGCGGCGCAGGCAGGCGGCTACATCCTCGCCGGCAAGGTGGACCTGCTGCTCGGTGGCGACCTGCCTGCGCCGCGACCGGGTGTCTTCTTTGTCTACGTCATCGAATGCCAAGATGGGAGTCTTTACATCGGTCAGACTGACGACCTGCATCGCCGTTGGAACCAACACCTGCGAGGCGATGCTGCCGATTGGACGCGGTTGCATAATCCCATTCGGATTGCCCACTATGAAGAAGTGCCGACGCGCGACGAAGCGGGAAAGCGGGAAAGGGACTTGAAATCAGGGTATGGTCGGAAACACCTCAAGCGGTTGATCGAAAACGGCGGGGCGCGGCCGGCAGGCGGCAAGCTCGAGCTGCTCGACTTCAAGACCTCGCCGCGGCCGAAGGACAGCCCGGAGCTGATCGCCGCGTACGAGCGCCAGCTTTGCACCTATGCCCACATCCTGGAGCAGCGCCACGGTCGGCACGTGGACCGGCTGCTGCTCTACTGGACTGCGGAGCCGCGCAAGGAAGATGCATTGATGGTCCTGCCGTACGACCCGGCGCGGGTCGAGGAGGCCGGCCGCCATTTCGACGACACCGTGCGCCGTATCCAGGCGCAAGAATTCGCGGTGACCACGCCGCCCGAGGCGGCGATCTGCAAGGAGTGCGACCTGCGTATGCTGTGCCAGGCCGAGGGGACCATCAGACGGTCGGAGGCGCTCGCATGAAACCGGCCGACCTGCTGCATCGCATCGACTTCATCGAGAAGGCCGGTACCGGCATCAGGCGTATCCGTGACGAGGCGCGCGCGGGCGGCTACCCCGAGCCGGTTTGGGAGACCAACGGGTTCACGACGACCATCTTCAGGCCGAACCCAAAAGTACTGGCGGTTCAAACTGCCGTACGCCCGACAAGTACCGGGCAACTCCCCCGCCATGGGCCCGACAAGTACCCGACAAGTACCCGACAAGTCATGGCAGCCCTCAGTCAGGCCGGCGGGCCCCTGTCGCGCGCAGCCTTGCAGGCTGCCTCCCAACTCCGCAACCGGGAGCATTTCGTTAACGAGCACCTCAAGCCACTGGTCGCGGCCGGTTTGATCGAACTCACCATCCCCGACAAGCCCCGCAGCAGCCGCCAGCGCTACCGCTTGACCGCGGCGGGGCGTGAGCTGCTCAAACACATCGAGGAGTCCGAGTAAATGGCGAAAATCGACATCACCCGAACCGAACTGGTCTGGCCCGGCAAGTACAACGAAGACGGCACGCTCAAGGAAGTGCCGCGCGTGAGCCTGCCTTTCCAGGTCATCGAAACCGTCAACGAGAGCCGCGCCACGCGCGAGGCAAAGAAGTTGCCGCAGCAGGGCACGCTCTTCGACTTTTACAAGGGCAAGGAGGGCGATACCTTCGAGGACGGCTGGCGCAACAAGCTCATCTGGGGCGACAACCTGCTGGTCATGGGCTCCCTGCTGGAAAAGTTCGCGGGGAAGATCGACCTGATCTATATCGATCCGCCGTTCGCGACGGGAGCGGATTTCTCGTTCATCGCAGAGATCGGAGAGAAAGGCGTCGAGATCGAGAAGGAGCAATCCGCAATAGAAGAGAAAGCCTATCGGGATACTTGGGGTGCCGGGATGCAGTCATATATCGGGATGATGTGGCCACGGCTTCAGCTTTTAGGAGAGTTACTAAGTGAGGCTGGAACTCTTTTTGTTCATCTTGACAGGAACGTGTCGCAGCCGTTGAAGCTAGTTTGTGATGACGTCTTCGGTGCTGGACAATTCGTGAACGACGTCACATGGAAGAGATCTCATGCTCATGGAGATACAGGGCAGGGAGCCACCCATTTCGGGCGGGTCACGGAGAGCATTCTTATCTACACGAAGGGCAAGGCGCCGATCTGGGAACCCCAGTATATCCCGTACAGCGATGCCATCCTGGCAAGAGACTACAAGTACGTGGAGAAGGAATCCGGAGAGAGGTACCGCTTAATGCCAGTCGATGGACCTGGCGGAGCCGCTAAGGGCAATCCGTACTACGAGTTTCTCGGCATTAAGGGATACTGGAGGTATTCCAAGGCGACGATGAAGGCCCTGTACGACAAGGGTGAGATTGTTCTGTCGTCAACCGGGAAATCCCTGAGTAAGAAGCGGTACTTGAAGGATGCGAAGGGAACCCCGGTGACAGACCTATGGGACGACGTCAACCGGATCAGCCCGACCTCCTCAGAACGGCTTGGCTTTCCTACGCAGAAACCAGAGAGCCTCCTTGAAAGGATAGTCCGAACGGCTTCTCGAGAGAACAGTCTCGTCGCCGACTTCTTCTGCGGCTCCGGCACCACGCTGGCCGTCGCCGAGAAGCTTGGCCGTCGCTGGATCGGCTGTGACCTCGGCCGCTGGGGCATCCATGTCACCCGCAAGCGCCTGCTCGGTATCGAGAACTGTAAGCCGTTCGAAGTGCTGAACCTCGGCAAGTACGAGCGCCAGTACTGGCAGGGGGTGACATTCGGTAAGGCGAAGGACAAGCCGCTCGCCGAGCAGGCGCTGTACGAATACCTCGCCTTCATCCTCAAGCTCTACGGCGCGCAGCCCGTGGCGGGCATGGCGCATCTACACGGCAAGAAAGGAAGAGCGATGATCCACATCGGCGCGGTGGACGCGCCGGTGACGATCGCCGAGATCGACGCGGCGGTGGACGAGTGCGCGAAGCTGAAGCAGGGCGAGCTGCACGTGCTCGGCTGGGAGTGGGAGATGGGGCTCTACGACCTGATGGTCGAGGCCGCGAAGAAGAAGGGCGTGAAGCTCCTGCTCCTGCAGATCCCGCGAGAGGTGATGGAACAGCAGGCCGCGGCTAAAGGCGACGTGCGCTTCTTCGAGCTGGCCTACCTCGAGGCCGAGATCGAGCAGCCGAAGAAGCTCACCGCGCAGGTGGCGCTCAAGGACTTCGTCATCCCCAATACCGAGCTGATCCCCGAGGACGTGCGCAGCAAGGTCAAGAAGTGGTCGGACTACATCGACTATTGGGCCGTCGACTGGGACTTCCAGAACGACACCTTCATGCAGGGGTGGGTGGCGTACCGCACGCGCAAGGAGCGCAAGCTGCCGCTCGTCTCCGACCCGCATACCTACAAGAAGCCCGGCAAGTACCGCATCCTCGTCAAGGTGATCGACATCTTCGGCAACGACACCTCGCAGGCCTTTGACGTCGAATTTTAGATTTTGGGTTGGGGATTTCGGATTATGGAAGAGCAGGAGTCTCAACGACGGACCCGGGGAGGTTGCCCTCCGGGTGATTCGCCTGGTCGAATCCTTGCCAAGGTCACAATGGTTGTAGCGTCGATTCGCACGCTCCGCCAAACCAATCCAAAATCCAAAATCGAAAATCCAAAATGAGCAAGGCCGTAATCGCGTACGACAAGGACCTGCCGGAAATCCCGGGTCGCCGGCCATGGGAGAAGCCGACCTCGTACCTGGTGAAGGACGACGCGGCGGCGACGGGATGGCGGGTGGACGAGACCGGCCGGCGCCCGAGCCAATTGCTGCTCGTGCCGAAAATCCGCGCCGCCGTGGACGCGTGGCGCGAGGGTGGCTACGAGGGCGCGTCGGAGGTCACGCGGCGCCTGCTCGAATACTGGTTCGATGAGGACCACGAGGTTCCCGGCTTCGGCGTGCCGTTCCGGTACTACTTCTGCCAGCGCGAGGCGATCGAGACGCTGGCGTGGCTGGTGGAGATCGCCGGCCAGCGCGGCGCGCAGAAGCTGATCCAGGCGCACGCGACGAAGTTCAAGAAGGACCTGCTGACCGACAACATCGTGTTCCAGACCACGATGGATGGACGCCGGCAACTGCGCCGCTACGTGCCGGAGCTCGACGCCGAGGGCGTGCAGGACCTGCCGCCCGAGGACCTGCGCCGCTTCGCCTTCAAGATGGCCACCGGCTCGGGGAAAACCTGGGTGATGGCGATGGCGATTGTCTGGTCCCGCTTCCACAAGCAGCGGGTGCCGGGCTCGGAGCTGTCGACGAACTTCCTGATCGTGGCGCCCAACGTGATCGTCTATCAGCGGCTCGAGAAGGACTTCGCGGCGAACCGCATCTTCTACGAGCTGCCGCTGATCCCTCCCGAGTGGCGCGGCGCCTTCGGGCAGAAGGTGATCTTGCGCGGCGAGGCGGCGGAGCCCGATCCTTCCGGCAACCTGTTCCTCACCAACATCCACCAGCTCTACGAGTCGAGGGACGAGGAGTGGACGCCGGCGAACGCCATCGAGGCGCTGCTCGGCAGGAAGCCGGCGAAGGACCTCGCTGCGTCAGGCCAGCGGTCGATGCTGGAGCGGGTGAAGTCGCTGAAGGACCTCGTGGTGATAAACGACGAGGCACACCACGTGCACGACGAGGAGTTGCAGTGGAGCCAGTCGCTGCTCGCGATCCACCGCGCCCTGCCGCAGGGGCTCGCGCTCTGGCTCGACTTCTCGGCCACGCCCAAGGACCAGAACGGGATGTACTTCCCGTGGACCGTCTGCGACTACCCGCTCGCCCAGGCTGTGGAGGACCGCATCGTCAAGGCGCCGCTGATCGTCACCAAGGAGGACGACTCCAAACAGCCGAAGGAAGACCCGGACGGCGTCACGGCAGGCAACATCGGCGAGAAGTACGGCTACTGGCTGCGCGCGGCGGTGCAACGCTGGAAAGAGCACCACAAGGTCTACAAGCAGCTCGGCACCCGACCGGTTCTGTTCATCATGGCCGAGAAGAACGTCTACGCCGATGCCATCGGCGAGTACCTGTGGAAGACCAAGGAGTTCGGATTCAGAGAATCCGAGGTATTGGTCATCCACACCGACGCCGCCGGCGAGATCACGAAAAAGGACCTCGACAAGGCGCGGGACATCGACAAGGCCGAGAGCAAGGTCAAGGCGATCGTCAGCGTCATGATGCTGCGCGAGGGCTGGGACGTTCGAAACGTGACCGTCGTCCTCGGTCTGCGCCCGTTCACGGCGAAGGCCGAGATTCTGCCCGAGCAGGTGATCGGACGCGGGCTGCGCCTGATGACGCAGGTGAGTCCGGACCGCACGCAGACGCTGGAGGTGCTCGGCACCCGGAACCTGCTTCATGTCCTGCGCACCCAGCTCGAGGCGGAGGGGGTGGGCGTCGCCAGCACCAAGACCGATCCGCCGCCGCCGGTGATCATCGCGCCGGTGCAGGAGCGGCTGAAGTACGACATCGCGATCCCGATCACGAAGCCGAGCCTGGCGCACGATATCCGCAAGCTGTCCGAACTGAAAGTGGATAAACTCGACGCCATCTACGAGCAGGAGGAGCTCGCCGAACCGTTCCGGGTGAGGCTGAGGCTCGAGTTCGCCACCACCGAGACGGAGGTCCACCAGGCTGACATCGCGACGGGCGAGCTGCCGCCCGCCCAGGAACTGCTCGCCAGCATCGCCAACAAGGTCATCGACCGGGCGAAGCTGCCGAACCGCTTCGCCGAGCTGTACCCCACGGTGCGGGACTACGTCGCCACCCGCTGCTTCGGCAGGTCGATCAACCTCGATGACGAGGCCCTTCGCTCCCATCTCGCACGCCTCGAGCTGCAGGAGGGGATCGCCAAGTACCTCGCGCGTAAAATCGCCGAGTTGACGGTCGAGCGCCGCGCCTTCGAGTTCGACAAGGCCGGCTTCCGGCTCTCCGAGACCAAGCCGTTCAGTTGGCGCCGCAACCTGCCGCCGTTCGAGGCCAAGAAGACCGTCTTCAACTACGTCGCCACCTACAACGATTTCGAGCGCCGGTTCGCCCAGTTCCTCGATAACAAAGCGAAGGACGTCGTCCGCTTCGCCTCCCTCGGCACCACCGAGCAGGGCGAGTCGGGCACACAATTCCGCGTGGACTATCTGAAGCCGAGCGGCGCGATCGGCTTCTACCATCCGGACTGGGTGGTGGTGCAGAAAACCGCGAGAGGCGAGGTCAACTGGATCATCGAGACCAAGGGCCGGGTATGGGAAGGCACGTCCGCGAAGGACGAGGCGCTCGAAACGTGGTGCAGGCGGGTCAGCGAGGAGACCGGCCGGACTTGGCGGTACGCCCGGATCAACCAGCCGGAGTTCCAGGCGCACGCGGGAGAGACACTCGGAGGACTCGTCGATGGCCGGCAGGCAATGGGCGCCGAACTGACCAAAGGAATGTAGAGAACGGAGGAGGCGAGGCAAGGGCGTGATTTGGTCTGGGTCAAAGCGCCTCCTCCGCTCTTTACATTCCGCGATAAAGTGACAGGTTCGTAATTCGACAGTGGTTTGTCGAGATCATCGCACGCCTACTACGCACCAAACCACGTCAATTGACAGGCGCCATTTCCAACCTCAACAACAGCAACCCTTCAGGAATTTAAATGAAATAACCGTGCCGCCGCGAGTTGGCGATTCCATCGCCGGTCTGGACACCGCCACTGGACGCCTGTTAGATTCGCAAGCGAATCATGTGTGCTGACGCAACAATCCTCAGACTTATGAAGCGTATTTCCATGCTCTGGGCGGCGGCTCTGATGGCCGGCGCACTCTCCTGGTCTCCGTGCATCGCGGCCGAATCGGCCTTCAACGGCATCGAAGTCAATCTGGGCAACCTGTTTCGCCTGTCGGACGCCAAGACGCGTTCGATTTCGCCGGAGAACTTCACCGGCGAAAAGGGAAAGGCCGGCATGGCGACCGAAGGCACCGGCAAGAACGCCTCGCGCGATCTCGGCCAGGGCTGGAAAGTCTCGCCTTCGGTCCGCATTCCGGCGCGAAGCACTTTCACGATGGCGGACATCGCGGGGCCCGGAGCCATTCAACAGATTTGGATGACGCCGGCGCCGCTGGACAAGACCCGGTGGTACATCCTGCGATTCTACTGGGATGACGAGAAGGAACCGTCGATCGAGTGTCCGATGAGCGACTTCTTCGCGTGCGGCTGGGGGAAGTACGCCCAGATCAATTCCCTGGCCGTGTGCGTGAACCCGGGGAGCGCCTTCAATTGCTACTGGACGATGCCATTCCGCAAGCGGGCGCGCATCACGATGGAGAATCTCGACGACAAGGACATGGTGCTCTACTACCAGGTCAATTACGCGCTCGGGGCTGTGCCGAAGGATTCCGCTTACCTGCATGCCCAGTTCCGCCGGGAAGACCCGCTTAAACAGAAGGGGCTCTTCACGATCATCGATGGCGTCAAGGGCAAGGGCCAATACGTGGGCACCTACATGGCCTGGGAAGTCCACAGCCCGGGCTGGTGGGGCGAAGGCGAGATCAAGTTCTACATGGACGGCGACACGCAGTGGCCGACGATCTGCGGGACCGGCACGGAGGATTACTTCTGCGGGTCGTACAATTTCGACACCAAGGACGACAGTGGAAAGGCGCGTTACACCGTGTTCTCGACGCCGTACTCGGGCCTGGCCCAGGTGCTGCCGCCCGACCAAATCTATCAAGCGGGCCAGCGCTTCGGCCTCTACCGGTGGCACATCACGGACCCCATCCGGTTCGAGCGGGATTTGCGGGTCACGATCCAGTCGCTCGGCTGGCAGGAAGGCGGCCGGTACTTGCAGACGGAAGACGATGTCGCCGCCGTCGCTTTCTGGTACCAGACCGAGCCCCACGCGCCGTTTCCGCCTCTGCCCTCCCGGGAGCGACTCGAACCGAAGTGAGCCGTGTCCGCACGCGGGCAGTGCATCTGGAGGTTGTCGGTGGGAATCGAGTATGCGCCGCATGGGGCGTGCCTGCCGCGCCTGCCTGTGCCATGCCCGACACGGCAGACAGGCCGCTGCGCTTTGCGGCGCAGGCAGGGCACGCGGCCTACACCGGCAATCTCGATCCGTTGTCGACCCGGTGCCTTCACCGGGCGACAGAATACCAACAACGACCGGATGCACCGGATCGCGCCTCATTTGCTGCCTAATTTGCTTGCGGCAACGACGGCGGACTTCACACTCTTGCGGCGCGTCGGACTATGACAGCAAAGCGCCAGCCGCAGGGACGATCGTCTCAGAGACGTGTCCGCCGACCCAAAACGCCGGCCCGGACGCGGTCTGCTCGTTCGCCCGAGGGCGCACGGGGCGTTCGACCCCGCGCGGGCGAGATGGCGAAGCCTCCGTCGCCGGTTCCGGAGGTGACCGTGCCCCGGGACGAAGAGGCGCTGGCCGAGCGGCCCGCGGACCGTTCGGCGTACGACAGCGACTCGGCGATCAAGCTTTACTTGCGGGAGATCGGACAGGTCAAGCTCCTGACGCCGCAGGAGGAGATTGAACTGGCGGCGCGCATCAAGCAGGGAGACAAGAAGGCGCGCGAGCACATGATCAAGGCCAACCTGCGCCTGGTCGTCAAGATCGCGCACGACTACGACGGGCTGGGCCTGCCCCTCCTCGATTTGATCAACGAGGGCAACATCGGACTGATGAAGGCCGTCGAGCGCTTCGACCCCGCCAAGGGCGGCAAACTGTCCACCTACGCCGCCTGGTGGATCAAGCAGTCGATCAAACGCGCCCTCGCCAACCAGTCCAAAACCATCCGGCTCCCCGTCCACCTCGTGGACAAGATTTCCCGCATGCGGCGGATCGCGACGAAGCTGCACGAGGTGTACGGGCGCGAGCCGACCGACGAGGAGCTGGGCGAGGAGTTGGGCGTTCCCTCGTCTCGGGTGGCCCAACTGCGAAGCGCGTCGGTCCGACCCGCCTCGCTCGATGCCCCTATCGGCGACGAGAACTCGAACACCTACGCCGAAGTCGTCGAGGACGAGCGCGCCGAAGATCCGTACGAGCGGCTCGAGGAAAAGACGGTGAACATCATGGTCGACGATTTCGTGCGGCGGCTGGACCAACGCGAGCAGACGATCCTGCGCTACCGGTTCGGACTCGACGGCAGCAGCGAGAAAACACTCGAGGAAGTGGGCGCCAAGTTCGGCGTCACTCGAGAACGCATCCGCCAAATCCAGAACATCGCCCTCGCCAAACTGCGCCGCATGATCCAGAAGCTCGAGGGAAAGAAACGCTGACAGGATGACACGTCTTCGATGAATTCTCCACAAGACCCCTCGCCGGCCGAACTCGAGCAGGCCATTCGCAATGTTCCGGATTTTCCCAAACCGGGCATCCAGTTCAAAGACATCACACCCTTGCTGGGCAACGCACGCCTGTTCGCCGCAACCGTCGATAGGCTGATCGCGGGCCACCCACCCGGCTCCATCCACGCCGTCGCGGGCATCGACGCCCGAGGTTTCCTTTTCGCCTCCGCCGCCGCCCTGAAACTTGGCGCCGGCTGCGTCCCGATCCGCAAGCGCGGCAAGCTCCCCTACCGCACGCTCGAAGAAAGCTACGAACTCGAATACGATTCCAACACCATCGCCATCCACGCCGATGCCGTCCCCGAAGGCAGCCGCGTTCTGCTGATCGATGACCTGCTCGCCACGGGCGGAACCGCGCGGGCGGCGGCCAACCTGCTGCGCCGCCTGGGCGCCGAGGTTGTCGAGATCGTATTCCTGATCGAACTGACCGCACTCGAAGGCCGCGCCAAGCTCGAAGGCTACCCCGTGCGCTCCCTCATCCGGTTTTAGAGAGCTGGATGTCAACGAACTTCCCGAATCGCCCGTCCTCGCCCAGGCTGACCCGCGTCGAGCACACCACGTTCCGCGTCCGCCCCTACGACCTGGCCGCAACGCTCAATTCCGGACAGGCCTTCCGCTGGCGTCCGGCGGGCGCGGGCTTCGAGGGCGTGGTGGGCCGGCGTTGGACACGTCTCGAGCCGTGCGCGGAGGGAATCCGCGCAGAGACGCCCGCGCCCGTTCCGGACTGGGACTGGCTCGCAACCTACCTCCAGGTCGGCGAGCGCCTCGACACCGTGCTGGCAAGCTTCCCGAATGACCCGATCCTCGCTGACGCCGTGCGGCATTTCCCCGGTCTGCGCCTCTTGCGCCAGGACCCGTGGGAATGCCTCGCCTCCTTCATTCTCTCCGCCACGAAACAGATCGTGCAGATTCGCCAGATGATCGGACTGCTCTGCGCCCGTTACGGCGAGCCGGTGCCGGTCCCTCGAGGACATGCCCCCGAGTTCGCATTCCCCACAGCCGAACGCCTGGCGCAGTGCACCGAAGCCGAACTCCGCGCCTGCAAGCTCGGATTCCGCGCGCCCTCGCTTCGGGCGGCCGCCCAAAGCGTCGCCGCGGGCCGCCCGAATCTGGCGACGCTCCCGTCCCTCGAGCTCGAAGAGGCCCGCGAGGTCCTCATGGCTCTGCGCGGAGTCGGACGCAAGATCGCGGATTGCGTGCTGCTCTTCGCGTATGGATTCCCGCAGGCCTTCCCCATTGATGTGTGGATCGAGAGAGTGCTGCGGCGGCTCTACTTCCCGCGACGCCGCGTCACGCCGTCCGGGCTCCGACGCTTCGCCGGCACGCACTTCGGGCCGCGCGCGGGCTACGCCCAACAATACCTGTTCCATTACATCCGAACTGTCGACCGACAGCGTTCACGGTAAAGGTCTGTGCAAAAATTACTTCCGGTTTTGGCGGGAGCGCCGGCGGGCCAGATGCGAAGCCCGAGGGTGGGAGTGTATCCCGTATCCCCAGAGATACTCGACCGACCGAGGAACGACGCAGATGGCCCGGTGCCGCCCCGCCCCGGAGGGCTGGGGGGCTTTGGCTCGCCGGCTTCGTTGCTCTTCAGTCACAGAGGTCAAGGCTATGCTCCTTCGTCGCGCCTCGCCGGCGAGCCAAATCCCCTCGAGAAAGATCGGAACCAGTTTTTACACAGACCCTAAGCCATGAACACCTCGATCGAGGTCCTCTTCACACCCGCCGAGTTTGCCGCCCTCGCACAGCGCGACTTGAGCGAGACGGCGTGCGTCGTGTTTGATATCCTGCGCGCCACCAGCTCGATGGTCACCGCGCTGGCCCATGGCGCCCAGGCCGTCGTGCCGGTCGCCACAATCCCGGAGGCCCTGGCGTGGAAGGAACGCGACCCGGATGTCCTCCTGGCGGGCGAACGCGACGGCCTCCGAATCGGGGCTGCCCTCACCGGCGGAGTCGAGTTCGATCTGGGCAACTCGCCGCGCGAGTTCGTGCCGGAGCGGGTGCGGGGACGCACGATCGTGATGACCACCACGAACGGCACGCGTGCCTTGCAGGCGTGCCGGCCGGCCGCGCACGTGTGGGTGGGAGCATTCCTCAATCTCAGTGCCGTTGTCGAAGCCCTGCGCCACGTCCAGCCGCGCCACCTGCTGGTGGTGTGCGGCGGGACGATCGAGCGGGCCGCTTTCGAGGACGCGCTGGCCGCAGGCGCGCTGTGCGAGGCCGTCTGGGAACTCTACAGGGAAGGCGAAGTGCTCGATTCCGTGCTACTCGCTCTCGAAGCCTGGTGCAGGCACGCCAATGACGTCGCCGCCGGATTGGGCTCCGGCCGCAACGGACGCCGCCTGCTGGCTCGACCCGAATTGCGCGATGACGTCAGCTTCTGCGCAATGCGCGATCGCTATGCCTTCGCTCCCACACTCGATGCCGACGCCATCGTGCGCCGGCTCAAGTGAAATCGCACGCGGTCCAGACGCGTGCGCATTCAAGTGCCGAATGTCAACGCCTCCACGATCCTCACCACGACTCACCCGTCTTTTCGCTTTGAACTTTTGCCCTGCCCATTAGTCTGAATCCATCATGGCTCATGAACCGGAGAACCCGCTGGACGCCTTGTGGACCGAGCACAGCCGGGTTTTTCACGACTTCGACGATCTGACGTTGGCGCGGTGGATGGCGCAAACCCTGGGGCAACTTCAGGGACGCGGCTGGCGGCTGTCCCACCCTCTTCTGGCGGCGTACCGACTCGCTGCGCATGTGGGACACGACCGGCAGATTTGGCTCAAACGGCTGGCGATGTCTCCCGCCAACTATCCCGACGCGCCCTGTTGCCGCGCGCCGCTCGTGCCGATGCTGAGCCGTGACGTCCTCGAATCCGGCCTGGTCTGTCTGCACTGCAACAGCACGGCCGTGCCGTTCGACGATCTGCCCGAGGACCTGCGCCCCCTGATCCGCGGTTGGGCCGAGGAATACGCGCCCGTCCATGCCGTCGCGCATTGGGACGACGGAGAGCGAAAGCGCGTGGGGGATTACGATGCGGCGCTCGATGACGCCGCGGCCAAGGCGGAGACATTGCTGGCATTCGCCGGCCACCAACTTGTCCCCAAACTGCTCGAAGTCTATCCCGCAGTCGCCTGGGAGGATCAGGACGAGTGCCTCGACGTCCGCGCCGAGGATGTGAAACTGTAGCATTGCGCGTTGTCGTTGCCATCACGGGCGCCTCGGGCGCGGTCTACGCCCAGCGGCTCTTGGACTGTCTGGACGTCCGCCAACACCAGGTGCATCTGCTCATGAGCCGCTACGCCGCCGAAGTCGTCGCCGAGGAGTTGCCCGGTGGTCTGCGCCTCGCCGAAGGGGTGGTCTCTCATGCCCTCGATGACATGAACGCCCCATTCGCCAGCGGGTCGAACGCCCCCGACGCCATGGTCGTCATTCCGTGCAGCATGGGCACCCTCGGGCGCATCGCGCATGGACTCAGCGGCGATCTGCTGCTGCGGACGGCCGACGTGGTGCTCAAAGAACACCGCAAGCTCATCCTCGTCCCCCGCGAAACGCCCCTGAACCTCGTCCAAATCAAGAACCTCGAACTGCTCGCCCTGGCCGGCGCGATTCTCCTGCCCGCAAACCCGTCGTTTTACAGCCGGCCCAGAACCGCCGAGGACGTGGCCGACACCGTGGTCGCGCGCGTGCTCGATCACCTGGGCATTGCCCATCAACTCGTCGCGCGTTGGCGCGAAGAAGCGGATTAGCGCCGATAGCAACCACGTGCAGGGCCGGAGCGTGCGGGCGGCGTATCAAGCCCGAATGGCCCACGGAACACACGAAATACACGAAGCCGGCGGTGCGGCGGACAAGCGCTCTGCCATCCTTTTCGCGTGTTTGGCGTGTTTCGCGGTCAACCCTGCTGAACAGTGATGCTCAAAGCAGGTGTCTGCCCCGGTGAATCCGCAATTGCCCTCAGCGAGCCTGCGGATTAGAGTTTCGCGCATGACATCGACTTTTCGCAGTTCACGCCGCGCCTTTCTGCGGCAAGTGGGCGCAGCCGGATTGGCCGCGCCGTTCGTTGCCCGTTATTCCTGGTCCGCTTCCCCCAACGAAGTCTTGCGGCACGCCAGCTTCGGCGCCAGCGGCATGGCGGCCGCCGACCTCGAGTCCATCACGCGCCATCCCAAGGTCCGATTGGTCGCGGTGGCCGACGTCGACCTGCCCCGCGCGGATGGGCTCAAGGCGAAATTCCCGGAACTCAAGGTCTATCAGGATTGGCGCAAGCTCCTGGACGAGGTCAAGGGTCTGGATTCGGTCAACGTCTCGACGCCCGATCACATGCACGCGCCCATCGGCATGTCCGCGATGCAGTTGGGCAAGCACATGTACGGCGAGAAACCGTTGACCCACGACGTCTATGAGGCGCGGCAACTGACCCTCTTCGCCCGACAACAGAGACTGGCCACCCAGATGGGCATCCAGATTCATTCGGCCTCCGAGTATCGCCTGGCGGTGCGGCTGATCCAGGACCTCGCCATCGGCAAGGTCCGCGAGGTCCACACCTGGAGCGGCAAGAAGTGGGGCGACATGACCCCTCGACCGGACCGCACCGACCCCGTGCCGGCGGGATTCGACTGGGACCTCTGGCTGGGGGTGGCGGCGTCGCGTCCGTACATCGGAGGGGGCTATTACCATCCGGGCAACTGGCGCAAACGCCTGGACTTCGGCACCGGCACCTTCGGTGACATGGGCTGCCACATCTACGATCCGGTGTTCAAGGCGCTCGCGCTGACCGCGCCACTTTCGGTACGTTCCGAGGGGCCGCCCCCCAACGCGTGGAACTGGTCGGTCGATGCCGTGATTCATTACGTCTTTCCCAGCACCCCGTTCAGCGAAGGCAGCACGGTCAAAGTGACCTGGTACGACGGCGACCAAAGGCCGCCCAAGGACGTGCAGGCGCTGATCGGCCAGCAACCCGTGCCGGATCAGGGGTCGATCTTCATCGGCACCAAAGGCGTGTTGTTGCTGCCGCACATCGGACCGCCTCAGCTCCTGCCCGAGAAACAATTCGAAGATTACCCGGTCCCCCGGGTGTCCGGCGCCAATCACTGGCATGAATGGGTCGAGGCCTGCCTGGGCAACGGCACCCCTTCGGCAAACTTCGACTACTCCGGACCGCTCACCGAGGCGGTCTTGCTGGGCGGCGTCGCCACGCACTTCCCGCAGACCACACTCGAATGGGACGCGGCCAACGTGCAGTTCAAGAACGTGGCCGAGGCCAACAAGTTCGTGCGGCGCCAGTACCGCGCCGGCTGGGAAGTCAAGGGCCTGTCGTGAGCGCCGAGAGCCATGCGGGGTTGAGTCAACTGATCGACGCCGCCATCGGCCATCTCGAAGACCTGCGAGCCCGGGGCGTCCGGTTCGTCCCGGTCCATGCCAACACATGGGCCGCCCTGAACCAGTCGTGTCCGCGCCCGCCCGCACCGTCGCGGCGGGCGCCTTTGTCATCCGCGGCCACGCCACGCTCCGTTCCAACCCCGGCCCCTAGCGCGGCCGCGGACCAGGCTGGTCTCAAGCCAGATCGTCCCGACTCTTCCATGCGCTCGCCCGACGACAAAGAAACCGCTCTCGAGGCGTTGCGGGCCCGCGTCCTCCCATGCCGGAAGTGCGAGCATTTGGCCAGGAGCCGGCGCACGGTGGTGTTTGGAACGGGCAGCGCCCGCGCGGAACTCATGTTTGTGGGCGAGGCGCCCGGAGCGGATGAAGACGCGCAGGGCATTCCGTTTGTGGGCAAGGCCGGCCAGTTGCTCACTCGCATCATTCAGACGATGGGCCTGTCGCGCGAGACGGTCTACATTGCGAACATTCTGAAATGCCGTCCGGACACCCCCGGCCAGAGCAGCGGGAATCGCAAGCCGACGCCGATCGAGATGGCCACCTGCCTGCCGCACCTGCTGGCGCAGATCGACATCATCCAGCCGAAGGTGTTGGTGGCACTGGGCGGCACAGCCGTCGAGGGCTTGATGGGCAAGATGGAGGGCATCACGAAGCTGCGCGGCCACTGGCTCGAGTTTCACGGCATTCCCCTGATGCCGACTTATCACCCAGCCTACCTCCTGCGCAACCAGGCCCTGGCCGAAAAGCGCAAGGTCTGGGAGGACATGCTCGAGGTGATGGCGCGTCTGGGCCTCCCGATCAGCCGCAAACAACGCAACTTCTTCCTGCGCGGAACTTGACTTGATCGCGCCGGGGCTGATCCGCATGCTTCATCGAGTGATGACTTCGGCGAAGCCGAGAATGCCTGATCCCGCCAACGCAACACAGAAACTCGATCTGTCAAGGATTCCAGATGCGAAAACTCTGCATGAATACAGTCTGCCTTTCGATCCTCGGGCTCGGGCTCGCCTTGTGCGCCGGTCTGACATCTTCAGGCGCGATGGCCGCCGAGATCAATCCGCCCATCGGACCGCATGTGAACCTCGAACCGGACGACTTCGCCCAGGCCGTCAGCTTCACCGCCCAAGACCGCGTGGTCTTGACCTCCTATTTCTACTGGTACGATGTCTACAGCGGCGCACACATCAGGAACGGCGACGGCAGCGACGCCCTGACCGATCATCCGCCCACGCTGACCGGCTTCTCCTACAAGTCCACATCCTGGCATCGGCAGCAGTTGCTCGACATGATGGCCGCCGGAGTCGACGTGCTGCTGCCGGTCTACTGGGGCGAACCGTCCCAACGCGTGGCCGGCAAACCCGTTCTCGAGCAACCGTGGAGCTTTGCCGGCCTGCCTCCGCTGGTCGCCGCCCTCGATGCTCTGCGCGCCGAGGGCAAGCAACCGCCGCGCGTGGGTCTCTTCTACGACACCTCGACGCTCGAGTACAACGCGGCCGGGCGACGCATCGACCTCACAACCGATTACGGACGCCAATGGTTTTACGAGAGCATCCGCGATTTCTTCTCGCTCATCCCCCCGCGGCATTGGGCGATGATCGACGATCGACCCGTGGTCTTCCTCTACGCGGCCGGCTTTGCCGCAGCCCACGACCAGACCTGCATCGACTTCGTCGCTGAGTCCTTTCCGCGCGACTTTGGCGGGCGGCGTCCGTACATCGTGCGCGAGACCTCGTGGAACGTTCGGGCGGATAACACCTACGCCTGGGGCGGCGCAATTTCGCTCAAGAACCTGAGCGTGGCCGCCCTCGGCCCCGGCTACGACCACTCCGCCGTCCCGGGCCGCGAGCCGCTCGTGGTTCCACGCGAAGATGGCGCCTTCTTCGAACGCAACTGGACGCGTTTCCTCCGCAACCCCTCGCTGCTGGTCCATGTCGAAACATGGAACGAATACCACGAAGGCACGGACATCGCCGCCTCGAAGGAGTACGGACGCCAATACATCGATCTGAACCGCAAGTTCGCGGACATGTTCAAAGCGGGCATCAAGCCGCCCCGCCCCCGCGGTCCGTACTCGGAGGTTCGGTCCGTCACCACGAGTCTCGGGGCCACCAACGAGTCCAAAGGCCTGATCCAGTTCGACCATGCCGATGGCGTCACGCGCCCCGCGACTGCGGGAGGCCACGAATGCCGGGAGAGCGTGTCCACGGTGCATCAGGGCAAGTACATCTACTTCCAGGTCCACGACTCCTTCAAGTGGGCTGACTCGATGCTGGTGGATGTCGACGTCGAGTATTTCGACGCCGGCACGGGCTCGTTCCGCATCGAATACGACGGCCCGGACCCCAACGCCCCGTTCAATGGCGCCTACACGGCAAGCAAGACCAGCGTCACCCTCAACAACACGAGACAATGGAAGAAGGCCAGATTCCGCCTCCTCGAATCCCGCTTCCTCAATTCGCAGAACGGCGGAGCGGACTTCCGCATCGCCATCCAAGCGCCCGCCCTCACGGTGCGACGGGTGACCGTCACGCGGCTCGGCCTTCCAGCGGAAGCGGGCCAAACGCTGCGCGGATGGCAGGAGGACTTCAGCGGTGCCCTGGGCCCCGAGTGGTCGATCACCGGCGACGACGCCGATTTCTTTCGCGTTGCCGATGGGCTCTTGCGGTTGTCCCCGGCGCCAGGCGCCACGCGTCGGCTGCTCCTCGAACAGCCGCGGCCGGGCCTCGAATCGTGCGAGATCCTTGCCCGCATCCGAACGGTCGGCCCGACGCCTGACGACGGCCCGTGGGGCGGCCTTGCGCTCGGCGTCGATCCGGCGGCGCGCACGGGCCTGGCCTGCCAACTGCATTCGAACGCGGCGTCTGGGCGGGGCATCGGGCTGAGCGGCGACTCGATGCCGCAGGGCCCAAGAGCCGGGTTCGCCTGGCAACCAAACACCTGGTACTGGCTGCGCATCCGGCATGAAGTGCGCGACCTCACAGGCGCTCCGGAACTCCAGGCGCGGCTCTGGCGGGCGGATGGAGACACGCCCGAGCCGGAGGCCTGGCTGCTGTGGTGGGACTACTACCCGGCGTCCGCGGCGCGCCACGGATACTCAGGGTGGATCGCCGGATCGGTGGGGTCCGGACTTGAAAGCGATTACTTCCTGCTCAAGAGCGATGCGTTGGGCGAAATCACCGTGCGGCTTCCCGCCCTCAAACCGTCCCGTCCCAGCCTCGAACTTCGCGAATGGTCGCCACAGGCCGGCACGACACTCGACCTGCACGGCACCGCCGACACCACCTACGCAATCGAGTCCTCGATCGACCTCGCTGACTGGGATGCGCAGATCGCAGTCACCGACACTGCCGGACGCTCGACCTTCCGAGATGTCGCGGCCACCAATCGACCCCGCGCCTTCTATCGGGCTCGAACGACGAAATGATCCGCGGGCGTCCTACTCGATCCGCAGCCACACGGTCTTCAGATGCGCGGGCTCCGCGCGACAAATCGGGAAATCAGGCGGCTGGGGAGCGTAATGCCTGTCGAGCACGCGGCGCCGAGCCTCGCCGGCGGCCGCGACGAGTTGGTCGAGAAACCGTCCCGGTTCGACCCGCGCTGCATTGGTTGACGCAAAAAGCCAGCCGCCGGGCGCGAGCACAGCCAGAGCGGCACGGGCCAGCCGCGGCCAGTCCGCTTCGGCCCGAAATCGCCCGCCGGTCTTCGAGGTCGAAAACGTGGGCGGATCGACAATCACCAGGTTGAACCGCCGCGCCCGTTTCGCCAGAAGCCGCAGCCAGTCGAATGCGTCCCCGTAAAGGAAATCATGCGCATTCGCCTCCAATTGGTTTGCCTCAAAATGACGCCGTCCCCAGTCGAGGTACTTGCGCGCCAGATCGACGCTGGTCACCCGCGCGCCCGCCCGGGCCGCTGCGACCGAGAAGGCGCAGGTGTAGGCGAACAGGTTGAGCACCTCGATGCCCTTGCAGCCGTCCGGATACGCCGAAAGCCCGCCCGCAATGTGCCCGGTCAGCAGGCGTCGGCGATTGTCGCGTTGATCGAGGAACAGACCAATCGAGTAGCCTTGGTCAAACCGCACCGCATAGCGCAATCCGTTCTCGCGCACCATCACATCCCCATACGCCGCTTCGCCAAACACCCGCCGCGGCGCCACATCCTCCGGCGCGGATGAACAGACTCCCCGGTCGCGCTGCTTGTGATAGACCCCGCGCGCCGACACCCCGGCCATCCAACGTTCGAGCGCGGCTTTTTGGCCGCCCGTGAGCTGCCCCTCGCCTTGCGAGAGCAGAAACCGACCCAGCCGATCCACGTACCATCCCGGCCAGCCGTCAGCAGCGCCGTGGATGATGCGATATGCATCCGTCTGCTTCGGGTCGATGAAGCTGCCGCGCAGGGCCTGTGCGGGCTCCCGATCCCAGTCCGCCGGCGCGCGAAAGACCACGACCTGCTTTGTGGCCGGATGCCGCAGGGTGACGGACGCCGCGTGCAAATGCAGGCGCCTGGCGGGGGTCCCGCCGTAAAGCGGGTCACCCAGAATCGGGAAACCGGCGGCAGCGGCGTGCACGCGGATTTGATGCGTTCGCCCGGTCGTCGGGAAGGCCTCGACCGTCGTGCGGTCGCCCATGCGCTCGGCCCGTTGAAAAACGGTCTCAGCCATCGTGCCCGAGCCGCCTGTTGACTGGCTGCGATACCGATCGCCATCCCGAACCAGGTGCGACGCGAACCGCAACGGCGCGGGCGGGACCGGGCGATCGGCAACCAGGAGGTATTGTTTCTTGACCTGGCGCGCGGTGAATTGGCGGGTGAGTTCGCGGTTCGCCAGGGCACTCTTCGAAAACACCAGAACGCCCGAGGTCTCTTTGTCCAGACGATGGATGATCGCCAGGTTCGCCCAGCGCGGACTCCGATGTCGCAGCCAATCGTAGATGCCCTCGCCGGCGTAAGGACTGGGCGCGTGCGTGTTCCAGCCCGGCGGCTTGTTCACCACCAAGAGGTGATCATCCTCGAACAGAACACAGGGAACGGCGGCGGACATCAGACAACTATCCGAGTCGGCGGTAAAGACCGGCTTGCGCAAGAAGCAGCCTTCATCGAATCGGTAGAGGAGCGGGGACGTCCTCGTCCGCGACCAATGGGTCGCAGAATGCGTTCGCGGGCGACGAGGACGTCGCCCCTCGGGCGTGGAGGCACTCTCCCGCGGCGACGCGACTTCGCCTTGTCAAGAACGCTCGCCCCCAAGCGGCTGTGTCGGATGTCCGCATCTCAATCGGCTTCAGTCCGCATGGCAGACATCATGCGAAATCCGATCGCTCGTGCACTGGCGTCGCGTCAATATGCGCGTCAGATAAAGCTCATGTCGTACGGGGCGCGCATCGCGCGGCTGAGCCAGCGGTCCGCTTCGGCATCGTCGATGAACTGTTCTCTCGATGGATCCCAGCGCAGAGGGCGTTTCATGCGCACCGAAATGACGCCCAAATGGGCGATGCTGATCGAGCGATGCCCGATTTCCACATCGCAGATCGGGTCCTTCCGGGAGCGGACACACTCGAAGAAATTGCCCATGTGATTGTCGCTTTTGTGCAGCCGCGTGGCGCCGGACGGCAGCGGTTCCTCGATCAGTTCCTGTTTGTTCGCCTTGATTTCGCTCCGGCTCACGAAAATCCAACCGTCGGTCCCGATGAATTGCACGCCGTTGGGCGTGCTCTTGCCGCCGCCGACCACGTTGCGGTCGGTCACGGTGCCTTCGTCGACGATCGTCATCGTCACACCGTTGGCGTACTTGCAGTCGATGCGGTACTTGGCCATCGCGTCGTAACCCCCGGGAATCATCTCGACCAGCCCCTTCCCGTCCACCTCGACTGGCCCGGACCGTTCGGTGCCGTTACCCCACTGGGCGATATCATTGTGATGCGCGCCCCAATCGGTTATCTGCCCCCCGGAGAACTGATACCACCAGCGAAAATTCCAGTGACTGTTGTGCCCGTTGTAATCCACCTTGGGCGTTTGACCCAGGTAGTAATCCCAATCGAGTTCAGGCGGCACGGGCACGGCGGAGAACGGACCCTCGCGCGGACCGGTGGGGAGTCCGACGACCATGTGCTCGAGTCGCCCGATGCGCCCGTTGCGCACGAGTTCGCACGCCAGGCGGAAACGGGCGTCGCTGCGCTGTTGGCTTCCGACCTGCAGAACGCGCTGGTGCTTGCGGATCTCCTGCACCAGCGTCTTGCCCTCCGCTATGGTGAGCGTCAGCGGCTTCTCGCTGTAAATGTCCTTGCCGGCCCGGGCGGACGCGATATTGATCAGCGTATGCCAGTGATCGGGCGTGCCGTTGATGATCACATGAATGTCGTCCCGTTCCAGCAGCTTGCGGAAATCCTTGAACCTGTGCGCGGCGCCGAACTGCTTCTGGGCTTCCTCAGCATGCCCGTCATCCACATCCGCCACCGCAATCACCGTCCCATAGTTCCTCGCCCAGTTGCAGTCGCCCCGCCCCTGGCCGCCGCACCCGATGAGTCCAATGCCCGGCTTGTCATTGGCAGCCAAAGGCCTGGTTTGGGCTGCCTGACTGTGCAGCTCGTCAAGGCACCAGAGAGGCAAACCAGCCGCAACGGCCGAACGGGCGAGAAAACGACGGCGACTGATGTGGATTTGGAATGTGTTCATGGCCGGATTTGACGGCCAAGCCATCGCGCCGTCAACCGGGAATTCAACAACACATCCTGAGATTGTCGGCGGGAATCGACTCGGGTATGCGCCTCGCTCGCGCCTGGCGGGTGGTGAAAGACACTTGTGGCGAAGCGCCATCGCATTGTGGGACACCACACTCGTCCGCGCCGCCTCGCCCCGCCAAACACACTGCTCTGAGGGCATTGGGATTGCCTTCGAGGCTGAGGATTGGGATTGGCTCCGAGGCGCGCCTCGCTAGACTCTCCCCTCGATGAATGTCGTGGTCACCGGCGGCGCCGGCTATATCGGGTCGATCTGTGTCGAAGAACTCCTCAATGCAGGCCATGCGGTCACGGTGTTCGACAATCTCACCGAGGGCCACCGCGCGGCCGTGGATTCGCGGGCGCGATTCATCTTCGGGTGTCTGAGCGATCGCGCCGCCATCCTGCGTACGCTGCGCGAGACGCACGCCGAGGGCGTGCTCCATTTCGCCGCCAACGCCCTCGTGGGCGAGTCCATGACAAACCCGACGAAGTACTTCCGCAACAACGTGGCCTACGGACTCAACCTCCTGGACGCCGCGGTCGAGAGTCGGGTGCGCAAGTTCGTGTTCAGTTCCACCTGCGCCACCTATGGCCCGCCCGAGCGGGTTCCGATGACCGAGAATCTGCCCCAACGCCCCATCAACCCGTACGGCGAATCGAAGCTCATGTTCGAGAAAATGCTCGAATGGTTTCGGCAGATTCACGGACTCGAGTTCGTCGCGTTTCGCTATTTCAATGCCGCCGGAGCCAGCGCCCGGTTCGGCGAACATCACCGGATCGAGACCCATCTGATACCGAATGTGCTCCGGGTGCCGCTCGGGCAATCCAGCCACTGCGAGATTTTCGGCACGGACTATCCCACCCCCGACGGCACCTGCATCCGCGACTACATCCACATCGTCGATCTTGCCGACGCCCACATCCGGGCGCTCGAACCGGGCAAGAACGGCTTCTACAATCTCGGCAACGGCGAAGGCTACTCCGTGCGCCAGGTGATCCAGGCCTGCGAAAAGGTCGTCGGCCAATCCATCCCGGCCCTCGAGAAACCGCGCCGGGCCGGCGATCCACCGCGTCTGGTGGCCTCGGCCGCAAAAGCCGCACTCGAGTTGGGCTGGAAACCGCGCTACCCGAAACTCGAAGACATCGTGGCCACGGCCTGGGCCTGGCATAAGGCGCATCCCAACGGCTACCCGGATTGACGCACGACACGCCGAGCGGCTTCGCCGTTCGAGGGATTCGGCGCATCACCGCTCTCGAACGCCGATCTCCACCACAACCGCCGGGTGATCCGATGCGCCGGCATCGAGGATCGGATCGGGAGCCCTGCCGGCATTTTGGAGTTTTGGGCTTTGCCGTGGTCGCGAGAGAGGCCCCGATCGATCACGAGCTTTGTCTCAAGACAGGCCCCTCCCTCCGGCCCGAAGTCGCCGGCGCTCGGCTGGAACCGATAAGCAACTCCGCACCGGTCCCGACCGCAACGGGTTCAAGGGGCAAGCTCGACGATTGTGATGCCGGGATTAGCGCGGTTGAAGTCCCGATCCGAGTGCAGCGAGGGGTAGCGGCGCAGAAGTTCCCGTCCCTCGGCAGTGTCCGACGAGAACCGTTCCCCGGGCACGACAGCCACCGCCCGGCCCTCCTTGACCCGGAGCCGGAGGGACCTGCGGATGGCCGGTCCCAGCGCGCCGCCCTCGCCGCTCGAACCCCATCCGTGGATCACCTTGAGCACGCGGACACGGCTCCTGCGAGCGGCGTCGATAGCCCCAAGCAACCGCCGCCTCGCCTCGTCCACGCTGGGCCGGGCCACTTCGAGATTCACCGAACGCATCATCGAGTTGATTGCATGCCGCAGCTCACAGGACAACTGCGACTCGTCGCCAGGACTCTCGACGGAACGTCAAATTAAAAACCTGTCACTTTCTCTATCCCACGACATTCACCTTCAAATCCCGCATCGTCGCCAACTCCCCCAACGCTCCCAAGCCCCGCATCGGTCGCGCCCCGTCACGCCGCCTCGCCCCAAACCGATCCCGGAACTCCCGGAATACCTCGTTCACGTAGTTCCGCGACCCCAGCACCACTCCGTCGCTGAAATACCTCACCCGCAGCCGCAACACCTGTCCCAGCTTCAACTGCCCCTTCCTCTTCAACTCACGCCGGATTCCCTCCGCATCCAGCACCACCTTGCCCGCACTCCCAGCACTCCCGCTGCTCACCAAAAGCACCTGCCGATATTCCCTCCCCACCCTCTCCCAATCCCC
>MWFF01000173.1 GCA_002071485.1 Verrucomicrobia bacterium ADurb.Bin006
CCAACATTCGAAGGCTAAAGAATCCACGTAAAGGCCGCTCAAATAAATGACTTACACCGGCTCAGACCCGGTCGGAAAAGTGCAGCCAATGGGGGAAGACCAGCCGGACGGACAGCGCGCATGCCGCAGGCGTTCCCGCTGACTCCCCACTCCATCCATGCTCTCCGCCTTCATCGCGGCATGCCTGTTCTCGGCATCGATCATCGCCGCCGACCGTTCGGCCCGTCTCCTGGGAAGTCATGCAGCCAATTTCTGGCGTGTCGTGGTGGCGGTTCTCCTGCTGGGATTCTGGGCGCACGGATTCGGTCGAGGGCTCGGCGGCGGGGTCTTTCTGCTCTTCTTTCTGAGCGGGTGCATTGGATTTGGCTTTGGCGACATGGCCTTGTTTCTGGCCCTGCTCCGCCTCGGACCCCGTCTCAGCGCCCTGATGATCAATTGCCTCGCCGCGCCATTCGCGGCCGCGATCGAGTGGGCCTGGCTCGGCACGCGTCTTTCCCTCGTTCAGAGTCTGTGTGGAGTGCTGATTCTGGGCGGCGTGGCGCTCGCTTTGTTGCCGGAACGCCGCCAGACCACACCGCGTGGCGCTCGAGCGGCGGGGATCGGATTCGGAATCATCGCCGCCCTGGGACAGGGCGGAGGCGCGGTGCTGAGCCGCAAGGCCTACGCCGTTGCCGCGGATATGGGCGAACAGATCGATGGAGGCACCGCCGCGTACCAGCGCATCCTGGGCGGCCTGATGATTGTCTTGATCCCGATGCTCTGGGCGATGCTGCATCAGAGTCTCAAGCCTCGTCCTGCCACGCCAGGCTGCCGTCCCCCGGGCACCAGAGCGGCCGCCACCAAATGGGTCATAATAAACGGCCTGGCCGGTCCCACCGTCGGAGTGGCGGCCTATCAATGGGCGCTCAAGACCACACCGGCCGGGATCGTTCTTCCCATCACAGCGACCACACCCTTGCTGGTCATTCCGTTCACCTACTGGTTCGAAGGCGACCGCCCCGGAGTCAACTCTCTGACGGGCGCCGTCGCCGCCGTGCTGGGCGTGATCGGGTTGACTTTGACTACGGGCTGACCGCCAGTCGCTCTTCGCCGGCTTCCGGACGCATCAGCACCCCCTGCTCCTTGTAAGGCCTGAGCATGAAATGCGTCGCGGTCGAAAGCACACCGTGAATAGTGGCCAACCGCTGCGCGACGAACATCGCCACGTCCCGCAACGAATCGCCGTCGACTATCACCAGCAAATCGTACGCCCCCGACATCAGGTAACATGACCGAACTTCGGAGTATTTCGCAATCCGCTCCGCAATGCGATCGAAGCCGCCCTCGCGTTCCGGCGTGATTTTGACCTCGATAACGGCACGAACCCCGTCTGCGCCCAACTTCTCCTCGTTGAGCACGGCCTGGTAGGCGAGAATCACCCGGTCCTGCTCATATCCCCGAATCCGCTCGGCAACCTCGGCCTCCGTAAGGTTCAGCATCGAGGCCAATTGAGCGGGTTCGAGCGCAGCGTTGTCGCGGAGCAATTTCAGCAAGGCATCCATGACCTGAGGTTTACCCTCCTCGAGCCCGGGCGCAAAGCTAAAACAGACCACTCACTAGTCATCGAGTCTTGTCCACCCCGAACCCGAAGACTCCAGAGAGACCCTATGCGGGCCCGGTTGCGGTTCCTCGCAAAGCATGTGAAATCACCTGCCTAAACGACCGGTTCCGGCGTGGCGGTCGAACACGGACTCGCCCCGGCGCCCGGGATGCGATGTAATGCCCGTGTGACGATGCATTCGGACTATCAGCTTGTGCGGCTCGCAAACGGGGCGTTCAGCATCCGCGACCGCGCGGCGGGGGAGACTTTTCACCCGGTGATCGGACCGCGAGCCGAAGCCGAGGCCCTGTATGTGCGTCCTTTGCGAATCAGGGAACGGCTGCAAAGCGAGTCCGGCGAATTCGTGATTTGGGATGTCGGCCTGGGAGGCGCGGCCAACATCGCAACGGTTTTGCGCTCGGTGCAGGATCTGCCGGGCCGGCTTCGCGTTGTCAGTTTCGACCGCACGCTCGAAGGATTGCGGTTCGCCTTGAATCACGCGCACGACCTTGAGTACTTCGCCGGCTGGGAAGACGTCTGCTCCGCTCTCCTCGAACACCGTGCGATCTCCCTCGCGCGCTCCGCCCTCAAACTCGATTGGGATCGGCACCTGGGAGATTTCCCTGTCCTGCTCGGGCGCCCCGAGGCCGCGGCCTGGCCGAAGCCGCATGGGATTCTCTTCGACGCCTTCTCGCCGGCCAGGAACCCGGACATGTGGACGGCGCCGCTCTTTGCAAGGCTGCACGAGATTCTCGATCCGCGGCGGCCCTGCATGCTGGCGACCTATTCGCGCAGCACCATGCTGCGCGTGACACTGCTGCTGGCCGGCTTTCACGTCGGCATCGGAGGCGCGACGGGCGAGAAGGAGGAGACAACAATCGCGGCCAACACAGGCGACCTGATCGAGCATCCGTTGGACCGGCGCTGGCTGGGGCGCGCGCGGCGCTCGCGCAGTGCCGAACCGCTCAGAACACCGCATTACCGCCAGGCTCCCCTCAGCACCGAGTCCTGGGATCGACTGCTGACGCACCCGCAATTCCGATAGTCGCGGTCGGTCGGGTGAATACCTCGACGGTCTGAGGTGGAGCCTCGCTAGACCTCCTCCACCTCCCGAACAATATAGCCGCCCGATTTCTCGTCCGGCTCCAACCTCAACAGCCCGCGCTTCTCCGCCTCGCGCAGGAGATCGTTGAAACTGCGGAACCCGTGGGCCCGTTCGTTGAAGCCCGGATTCCTGCGTTTGATGGCCTGCTTGATCATCGAGCCCCAGACCGGCTCATCCTCCTCCCGCTCCTCGAGCACGGCGTCGAACGTCGTCATCAAATGCTTGAACGCGTCGTCGGGCGGAGGACCTCCGCCGGCGTCGGAAGTCCGCGCGGTCTTGGCGGGCGTCGACGGCACGCGGCTCCGCTGGCGGGCTTTGACCGACTCGGCACGGACGAGATCGTCGTAGTAAAGGAACTCGTCGCAGTTGTTGATGAAGAGGTCCGAGCTCGAACTCTTGACACCCATTCCGATCACGGTCTTGGCGTTCTCGCGCAACTTGCTGACCAGCGGCGAGAAGTCCGAATCGCCGCTCAGGATCACGAACGTGTCGACGTGGCCTTTGGTGTAACAGAGGTCGAGCGCATCCACCACCATCCGGATGTCGGCGGAATTCTTGCCGGACTGGCGCACGTGGGGAATCTCGATCAGTTCGAAGGCGGCCTCGTGCAAATCCCTCTTGAACTCCTTGTAGCGGTCGAAGTCGCAGTACGCCTTCTTGACCACAATATGCCCCTTGAGAAGCAGACGCTCGAGAACCTTGCGGATATCGAAGCGGGGATGGTGGGCGTCCCGCGCTCCCAACGCGATGTTTTCCAGATCCAAAAAGACCGCCATTGTGGCGTTCACATCTTGTGCTCTCATGTCGTACTCCCCGACACCCTATCGCACCGCCGGCCATTGTGCACGCACGATTCACCGCAATGGCGGATCGAGCGTCAAAACGAACTGGTTCTGCGGGTCTGTCTTGTGCACGCCGGAGAGAGGCGAGTAGGCCTTCACCCGAACAGTCCGTCCGTCGGGCAAGAACTCGATCAGCCGCAGCACCGCTTCGCCTCCCTGGGCCTGCATCTGATAATTGACGAGCATCTGATGCACGACTTCGCCGAAATCGTTGGCGGTCGAGAGCCGGCCCAGCCCGTCGTTCAGCACGTGGCCGCTCAAGACCAGAACGAAGCCCGGATAGACCTTCACCAGCTTGCGCCAAAGCTCCTCTCCGTCGTTCGTGCCGTCCGGAGAGCTGCCGATCGGATACCCATGAGGATTCCAGCTCTGCGCGGTCCCCTTGCCCGCCCAATCGTAGCGGGTGTCGTCGCTGTACGTGTAGGCGTGCGTGATCAGGATCTTCTTGCGCGAAGGGTGCTGGGCGGCGATCTGGCCGGCCCAGGCTACAACACTGTCGCGCGGACCGAACTCGAGGGCGAGCAACAGCCAGTCGACGCCGCCCGCGCGGAACAGATGATAGCTGTTGTCGAGCCGGCCCGGTTCCATCACCCCGCCGAAGGTCGGCCAGGCGGCGCAATCCGCCACGGGAAAGAAAGTGTGCAATTGCGTGCCGCGATTCTCGGTTCCGCCGTTGGCGCCGTAATCGTGATTGCCCGGCACCAGCGCATAGGGCACGACACCATCGAGCAGCGAGAGAGCCGATTTGGCGTTCTGCCACTGGTTGCTGGTGTTGTTGTTTGTAATGTCGCCCAAGTGCAGAACATACTCGATACTGTAGCGATCCCGATTCGCGGCAATCCATCGGGTCTGGTCCATGAAGAGATCGGGATAGCGCATGGCGTAGATCTGCGTGTCCGGCAGAACCGCCAAGGTCCACGAGCCGGGCACGAAAGGCAGTGCCCCCGGAGACCCGCCCGGCTGTTGCAAACGCCAAAACGCCTGGGCCCCCGCCGGCACCGAGGATGTGAAGCGCGCGGCGAACTGCGCCGTCGCAACGGTGGACCAATGGGCGAGGTCGGCGGCCACCTGCACGCCATAGCGTGTGCCGGTGTTGTTCGATATCGAGAGGATGCCACGCCCGCCGCCCAACTCGAGCCCGGTGATTCGCAAGATGTCCGGCACCTTCGGGTGCGTGCCATTGACATACTCCTCGCGGTTGGTCCGGCCGTCGCCGTCTGCATCCTCCTCAGGCATTGCCTGGAGATCGCCAAAATAAATCCGCTCCCAGTCGTCCGCCAGCCCGTCGCGATCGGTGTCGGGAGTGAACTCCGCAACAAGTTCCCGCGGCCGATCCATCGTCACATGCAGCGCGGGCGAACCTGAGACGGAATCGCCCGTCCACCCGGCAAATAGGTAGCCGTCCCGCGGCTCAGCCGAAACGAACACGTCCGCGCCCTGCGGAAACCACGAGATGGGCGGATGTGACACAGCGCCTCCCGGACCGGCAACAAGCGAGAGCCGGCACTCCGTTTGCCAAATCCAGTGCAATCGCGACGGATCATCGAGCGTGAATACGACGTTCGACCCGCTGCCGCGCGCGGGCACAGAGCCAGAGCCGGTCCAGCCGACGGGCACGCGGCGCAGGCCCGCCGCCTCGAGAGTGATCCCCGCCCGGGCATCGACCACAGCGCCCGGAGACGAGCTGTTCAGACCCCGCGGAGGGCTTGGCGCCCCGTAAGGGGAGGAGACATACAGCGTCGCCCCATCCTGAACGGTGATCCAGTCGAACTCCGTTCGGGACATCGCCCAACTGAGCAGCCCGATCTTTCCATTGCTGACTCCGCTCAGAGTCATCGGCTCGTACGTGTAGACGTCAGCCGCACCCTCCGGATCGGCGATCACCGCAACATCGAGTCTGTCCCCGCCGATGGTGGCCACAAGGTCGTAGGTCTGGCCCGCCACGGGGTTGTACCGGACCGGATTGTCGCGGTAGACCTCGGTGTAAGCCCGATCCACGCACTTCTGCACGGAGAGACCGGGGGGGACGCCGACCGTCGAGACCTGCGAGCGCAACGCGATGCGATAAAAGTTCGTCTCGTCCCGGTAACGCACAAGCAGGCCATGCCCGTCGTCGTCCCACGGCGTGACTCGGAGAGCGACGGTGTAGTTCGTCCAGCCCGCATCGCCGGCAACCAAGACCGGGCCGGTGAAGTCCACCTGGCCGGCGACATCGTTGCCGCCAAACGCATCGCCGCTTTCCGTCAGCACACCATACGATCCGGCCTCTCCCAACGAGAGCGACCACACTGCCTGCCCGCTCCCGCCCGTCAACGCCCTGCTGCCGTTGGCGCGCGGCGGAACCACCGGAGTCCACTCGGACAGGGCGTTCGGGTCGCCGGCCAGGCCGACGGATGCGAGACGCAAGTCCTGAATGCGAAATCCGTTGGGGGTGCCGCCGCTCATGCCCCACGTGAACAGGCCCACCTTGCCGTTGGCCGCTGAGGGCAACGGTTGATCGGCCACCAGGGGATAGACCCGCAGCACGCCGGTTGGGTTGTCCACAACGGTCAGGGTGAGGCGATTCGCCGTGCTGACTGACACTGTGACGTCGAACGGCTGCCCCGCCGTGTTGACGAAAGTCGGCGTATAGCCCGGTGTGCCCGCGCCGAACAGGTTGAATGTGACGCCGTTCACCTTTCGATCCACACTCCAGCCCGTCCATGGGAAACCCGCGGTCCGCAACTGCCGGGCGAAGGTGACGCGATAGAAGTTCTGGTCGTCCTGGTAACCAAACACGAGACCGAACCCATCATCATCTCCGGCGGTCAGGCGGGCGGTGTAGGTGAAATTCACCGCGGTGACGGCATCGTTTATGAGCATCGGCGCCGTGGCGGTCGGGGAATGGGACGAACTGTCGGTGTAGATGTTGCTCTGCTCGAAGAACGCCCCGGTCACGATGTCGTATTGCCAGCGAAGCGGCCCATCCAGATAGGCCCCGGCAGGCCGCACCGCGGTCCAGCCCGGGAAGCTGCGATCGAAATCGTCTTCGAATAGGACGTCCGCGGCCAGCGGCCAAGCGCTCGCCAGCGCGAGAGCGAGCCATCTCCCCAAAGAGGCCATGCCGCGCGCTTTGCGCAGTCTCGTGTCCAAATGAAAGGGCGAGCCCGCGTGTGGATGACTGCTGCTTAAAAGAACGATCGAGTGCATTGTGACGTTCGGTTGCAGTGCGATTCTGCGATGAGAATCGCGTGTCTGCCCACAAAAGGCAATGCATCGCGCTTCGCGGATTGACCTTTCCGAGGCGAGGCGCTAACAAGCAGCCCGAGTTTATGAAGATCAACCTCTGTCGTTCGAAATCGAGTCGGCTCCTCTCCATTGCGGTTGTCCTTGGTGCGCTCGCGGCGGGCGCTTCGGCCCTGGCCGCGCCCCCTCCCGGTTTTACAGCCCTGTTCAACGGCCGCGACCTGTCGGGGTGGCGGGGTGGAGACACATTCGATCACCGCAAGTTGCTGGCGATGCCCGCGGAACAGCGGGCGGCCCAGATCGCCAAGTGGAACGAGTCCATGAAAGCCCACTGGCGGGCCGAGAACGGGCTGTTGGTCAATGACGGACACGGAGCGTACGCCACCACCGAGAAGGACTACGGCGATTTTGAACTGCTCGTCGATTACAAGACCGTGCCCAAGGCCGATTCGGGCATCTATTTGCGCGGCGTGCCGCAGGTCCAGATTTGGGACTCGACCGAGGAGGCGAAGTTCAGCATCGGCGCCAACAAGGGATCGGGCGGCCTCTGGAACAACAGTCCGGGCGCCCCGGGCAAAGACCCGCTGATTCTGGCGGACAAGCCGTTCGGCGAATGGAATTCGCTGCGGATCATGATGGTGGGTTCGCGGGTCAGCGTCTGGCTCAACGACAAGTTGGTGGTCGATCACGCTGTGATGGAGAACTACTACGACCGCAAGGTCTGCGTGCCGGCCCGAGGCCCCATCCAACTCCAGACCCACGGCGGAGAGATCTCATGGCGAAACATCTACCTGCGCGAGATCGGCGCCGCCGAAGCCAACCAGATTTTGGCGCGCAAAGGCAACGACGGTTTCGAGACAATCTTCAACGGGCGCGACTTCAGCGGCTGGGCCGGGGCTGTTGCAAACTACGAGGTCAAGGACGGCGCCATGGCCTGCAGACCTGGCAAGGGCGGAACGGTCTACACCGAGCAGCAGTACGGGGACTTCGCGGTGCGCCTCGAGTTCAAGCTCCCCAAGGGAGGCAACAACGGCCTCGCCATCCGGTACCCGGGCAACGGGGACGCCGCCTACGCTGGCATGACCGAGATCCAGGTGCTCGACGACAATTACGAGCAGGCGACGGGCCACACGATCGACCCGCGCCAGGCGCACGGGTCGGTCTACGGAATGATCGCCGCTCAGCGCGGTTACCAGCGTCCGATCGGCGAATGGAATTTCCAGGAAGTGACCGTCCAAGGCTCGCGCGTGCGGGTCGAACTCAATGGTTTCGTGATCCTGGACGGCGACGTGGCGACGGTGAAGGAGTTCATGGGCAACACGCCGCATCCGGGCAAGGATCGCACCAAGGGGCACTTCGGTTTCGCCGGCCACAACGACCCCGTCTGCTTCCGCAACGTGCAGTTGAAACCGCTCGACTGAGGCGCGATCCGCCTCCTCGACACAATTCACTCCGCCGACCGTCTGTCGGCGGGGTGCGGGCCATTCAAGAGGCGCAGTTCCTCCTGCAAACGCTCGAGGGGCAGCCCCACGACGTTCGAATACGATCCCACGATACCAGCCACCAGGTCGCTCCCGCGTTGCTGGATGGCATAGGCGCCCGCCTTGTCGAGGGGATTCACCGCCGCCAGGTAGGCCTCGATTTGCTCCGGCGTCAAAGGCAAAAACGTGATGTTCGTCACCTCCGCAAAAAGGCGCTGCCTGCGAGCCCGCCAGTGCATGAGGCAAACCCCCGTGACCACCTGGTGCGTCCGACCCGCCAACTCCCGCAGCATCCGAGCCGCCTCCCCAAGGTCTTTCGGCTTGCCATACAGACGCCGCCCAAGACTCACCAGCGTGTCCGCCCCCAGCACGCGCTGATCGGGAAACTGCCTGGCGACATCACGCGCCTTGCGAAATGCATTCAGCATGCTCATTTCCCGCGCGGTGAGCTGCTTCTGGCGCACCTCTGCGACGCGGGCCGGGCATACCGCAAAATCGATCCGCAGCCCGCGAAGCAAGTCCTCGCGACGCGGCGACGCCGAGGCCAGGATTAGTGGATCATGGTCCATAGATTGCGTTCACATTCAACGGCTCAATGCGCACGGGGACTTTTCATTGGACTATGGACTGTGGCTGGTCTGAGGCGCGCCTCGCCAGGTAATGGCATTCGGGCATTTCCTGCAATCGTCTGGCGGCCTGCTCGGGGGTGATGTCACGCTGAGCTTCCGCCAGCATCTCGTAGCCAACCATGAACTTCTTGATGTGCGCCGATCGCAATAGCGGAGGATAGAAATGGGCGTGAAGCTGCCAATGGGTGGCGTCGTCCTCGCCGCCGGGCGCGCCGTGCCATCCCATCGAGTAGGGAAATGAGGTCTCGAACAAATTGTCGTAGCGCGTCAGGAGACGCTTGAGAACACCCGCCAGATCCGCCCGTTCGCTCGCATCCAGTTCAGGCAGGCGGCGGACGTGGCGTCGCGGCACAACAAGGGTCTCGTAGGGCCACAACGCCCAGAACGGCACCACAGCCAGCCAATGGTCGGAAGACACAACGACCCGCTCCCCGCGCTGGCGCTCGCGCTTGGCATAATCGATGAGCAGCGGCGTATCCTGCGTCTGAAAATAGGCGCGCTGCGAAGCGTCTTCGAGCCGCGCCTCGTTCGGCAGGCTTGACCCGGCCCAAACCTGACCGTGGGGGTGCGGATTCGAGCAGCCCATCATGGCGCCCTTGTTCTCGAAGATCTGGACCCAGCGGTATTCCCTGAGGAGTTCCGATGTCTGATCCGCCCACACATCCACCACCCGCTCGATGTCGGCCTGCTCCATCTCGGGCAGCGTCAAATCGTGGCGCGGAGAGAAGCAGATCACACGGCACGTCCCCCGGACCGATTCAACGCGCATCAGGAGATCATCGCCCGGCGTCTCCCCCAGCGGGGTCTCCGGGAGCAGCGCCGCAAAGTCGTTGGTGAACACGTGCGTGTGGGTGTACTGGGGATTATGCACGCCGTTGGCCCGGACGTTGCCGGGACAGAGGTGGCACTTGGACTCGTACTGCGGTCGCCGCTGGTCCGCCGTGTGCTCGCGATGTCCGTGCCACGGACGCAGCGTCCGGTGGGGCGACACGAGCACCCATTGGCCGGTCAGCGGGTTGCGTCGTCGATGCGGATGATGTTCGGAATGAGAACTCACAGCGGCGAGTCTCCTAGCCCGGATGTTTCACAAAGCCTCGCGGAGTCTGACATCCGGGCTCTGGCAAAACCGCGCCCAGAAAGCGAACCGGGAGCATTCTGTCGGCCCTGAGAATGGGCTCTCATGGGAACAGTGTGGTGCAGTTCTCTATCGCTCGAACCTGGCACGGTTTTGCTTCTCTAGCCCGCATACAAGACATCTTGCGCAATCTGACCGTCCTGTGCACCAACGGGGTGTACCACTCTCCGTAAACTTCTTTTCTTCTTGAAAGAAGTTTCATCCCGCAAAGGCCGTCAGTTGTGGCCCAATTTGGTTGCGGCTTTGCCGCGCTGCGCAATATGCGGTTTGGAAGCCTTTCCGGTCAAGGATTCTGCCCCGGCGCGATCAACACCACGAACTCACCACGCAACGCGCGCGCCTTGGCTCGCTCGATCAACTCAACCGGCGTACCGCGGAGGAATTCCTCGAACTTCTTGGTCAGTTCCCGCGCCAAAACGACCTGGCGCGCGGGGAAGACCTCGGCCAACTCGCCCAGCAGCCGCGCAACACGATAGGGCGATTCGTAGAGCACCAGCGTGCCCGGCACGCCGCTCAGACGATCGAGTTCCCTTCGCCGCTGCCCGGACTTGTGCGGCAGAAAGCCGACAAAGTGGAACTCGTCCGTCGGCAGCCCGCTGGCCGTCAGGGCCGCCACAAGGGCACACGGGCCGGGCACAGGCTCGACACGAAAACCCGCATCGAGCACAGCCCGCACCACCCGCTCGCCCGGATCGCTGATGCCAGGGCTCCCCGCGTCGGTGATCAGCGCGACCTTCCCGCCCTCACGCAGACGCTCTAGGACCTGTTCGCTGCGTCGCGCCTCGTTGAAATGGAAACAGCTCAGCAGGGGTCTGCGAATCTCGAAGTGATGCAGCAGTTGTCCCGAATGTCGCGTGTCCTCCGCCACCACGACGTCGCACTCGCGCAGCACCCGCAAGGCGCGACACGTGATGTCTTCGAGATTGCCGATGGGCGTTGCGACCAGATAGAGCGTGCCGGGACGCAGTTCAGGCAAGGCAGTCGATTCCATGCGCCCATTCATTCACGGAAAAGACGCCTTGGGGAGCATATTCCCCGCGCAAAGCGGTCAATGGTGGACTGCAAGGAACCATGGCGCGCTTGCGGCCCGGTTGAGGCGGAAAACGCGCTCTCTTCGCGTGTCTCGTGGTGGGGCTGAATGAAAGCTAACGGCCTTTGACCGATTGCGTGGGGCCTACTCAAGCCAATCAAACGCCTACTCAAAATCGCTTGAGTCGAGTTTGAGGTGACCAAGACCGTGCGGGTGGCATCTGGCTCGAGACAATCACCGTCACCAAACAGGACCTCGAGGAACTCGGCCCTCCGAGATTCCTCGTCAGCTCGGCAGTTTTGAGGGCACAGGAGCACGAAAAGAGCGGCGATTCCCAACCGCGTGTTCTCTGCATGCCTTGGTGTCTCTGCAGTTGAATCGCGCCGCGATCCGTGATCCCATGCTGAGATTGATCGCCGAACCAGTCGCCTCAACCACCGCCGCGCGTCTCCGTTTCGGATACGCCCGGCTGGTCGAATGCCGGATTCGCCGCCAGCGCAGGGGATTGAGCGCACTGGATGGTCTCATTCTGTTACGGGAACCGCCGAGCCGATACAGCCTATGATCTGTTGCTTCTCATTGCCATCCGAGTGGGAGATCGCCAAAGCCGTTCAGTGCCACGACCGGGCTGTGCCGGGACTGGGGTTGGCGTCCCGAAAACAAATCCATCGCATCATGGACCTTGCGTCGTCAGCTTTTGCCTGTTGCGCCGCGGCTCTCCTCCTGCCTGCGGCTTCAATGCATGTGAAAGCTGCAGCGGCGGCGGACAAGCCTGTGCCGCGCCTGGCCTTCGAGCCTCGGGTCGCCACACGACTGGAATTCGGAGGGTTCGTCGGCGAGCGGATCGAGGCGATGGTTGATCACTGGCTGCTTCGTGCCCCCGGGGCGAACCCCGGCATGCTCGAGATGTTCCGGCTGCGCGATCGGGAGCCCGCGCCGCAAATCGTGCCTTGGGCGGGCGAATTCGTCGGCAAATACCTGATCTCAGCCATCCAAACGCTCCCGTTGAGCGCTCGAGCAGATCTGCGCGCCCTCGCGTCGGACGTCGTCGCGCAACTGATCGCTACCCAGGCCGACGACGGCTATCTCGGACCGTTCCGCAAGCCCGAACGTCTGCGCGGGCACTGGGATCTCTGGAGCCATTACCACGCCTTGCTAGCGCTGCTCATGTGGCATGAGGCCACGGGCGATCCCGCCGCGCTCGCCTCCGCGCGTCGCGCAGCCGATCTTGTCTGCGCAACATATCTCGACACCGGACACCGGCTCCTCGATGCAGGCTCCGACGAGATGAATCTGGCCATAGTCCACGGCCTCGGCTGGCTGCATCGCGTCACGGGCGAAGACCGCTACCGCCGCATGATGGCCGAGATAGAGAAGGATTGGGAACGCGCCGGCGACTACCTGCGCACAGGGCTCGACGGACTCGAGTTCTGGCAATCGCCGCGTCCGCGCTGGGAAAGCCTGCACGATCTCCAGGGACTGGTCGAACTTTACCGTATCACGGCCGATGCCCGTTACCGGGAGGCCTTTGAGCATCATTGGCGCAGCATCGCGCGTTGGGACGCCCGCAACACGGGCGGTTTCTCGTCCGGCGAACAGGCCACCGGCAACCCCTACGCTCCGACCCCTATCGAGACCTGTTGCACCATTGCCTGGATGGCGCTCTCAATCGATATGCTCGCGCTTACAGGGGACCCGCGCGTGGCCGATGCGCTCGAACTCGCCACGCTCAACGCCTGGGCAGGCGCTCAACACCCCAGCGGACGCTGGTGCACATACAGCACGCCCATGGACGGCGCCCGTGAAGCGTCCGCCCACGCAATCGTCTTCCAATCCCGCGCCGGCACACCCGAATTGAATTGTTGCTCGGTCAACGGACCCCGCGGCTGGGGAATGCTCGCCGAATGGGCCGTGATGACATCAACAGAGGGCGTCGTCCTGAATTGGCTCGGCCCGCTCGTCGCCACGGTGGCCCTCCCCGATCAATCGCGTCTGACTCTCCGCGTCACCGGGGACTACCCGTGGCAACTCGAGACGGATATGGCCATCGAGCCCGAGCACGAACAGCCATTCACCCTCCGCATCCGCGTTCCAGCGTGGTCAACGGCCTTCTCGGCGACGTGCAACAACGAACTCCTGCCCCCGCCCGCGCCGGGCGCCTACCTGGCCGTCAACCGCGTTTGGCGCAAAGGCGATCGGGTGTCGCTGAAACTCGATCCGCACCTGCGCGCCGTCGCGGGGGCCCGCGAGGCTCGAGGATGCGTCTCGCTCTACCGCGGCCCCATCCTTCTCGCCTGGGACCAGCGACTGCATGATTTCGATGAGAACAATCTGCCGCCGATCGACCTGTCACGCCTGAGCCAAGCACGGGTTACAGCGGCCGACAATGCCGGCACACCTGCCTGGCGAAGACAGCTTGATCCGCGTCTGGTCCTGGACCTACCCACCGCCAATGGTCCCACGCTGCACCTCTGCGATTTCGCCAGCGCAGGGGCAACTGGCACGCGCTACCGCACTTGGCTCCGCGCCGAATCGCCATTGCCTCCGCCCGTGGTCACACGCACGCCCCGCGATGGCGCGCGCATTGCCGGTGGCAAGGTCGCGTTCCGTTGGACACGCACAGCCCGTCTCGATGATTCTGTTATTGCACAAACACTGCGAATCAGCCTCACCGAAGACTTCAGAACGCCGACGCTTGAACTGCCAGGCCTTCGCGAGGCCCAGACCCTGGTCGACATCGACGCCCGTTTCGAACCGGATCGTTGGTATTTCTGGGATATCGTCACGGCGAACGACGCAGGCCAAACGCGCAGCCCCGGCCCACCCGCGCGATTCCGAATCGACCCGAGTCTGCCGCCGGCACAGGAAACACTCGATCCGCCGCATGCGACAGGGCCTCGGGGCGAATGGGTGAGCGCCGCCCTCCGCGGCAACCCGACGCCGCAAGTTGGACAATGGCAACCATCGACCGGCTGGAGATCCGCGCCCGGACCCGACGGCGCCAACGATGGCGCTGTCGCCCTCGACGGCAACAGCGAACGCCTCGTCTACACTCTGGGCGGCTGGCCTGAAAACGACTATTCGCTGTCCATCCGATTCAAGATCCGGAGCCTGCCGTCCGGCCGAATCGGCCAGATCTTCAGCGCATGGTGCGCGCCCATGGATGATCCTCTGCGCCTGGTCATCGACGATGGGCGGTTATTTGCGCGGATCGAAGCAGGAAGCCTGACTTCGACCCAAGGAGTGCCGATCGAGCCCGGTCGCTGGCACCACGCCACCGTCGTCAAGGCCGAAGACCGATTGACCCTCTTCCTCGACGGCAAGGAAGTGACCTCGACCCCGGCGTCGGCGTTGATCTCGACACGAGCCACCGACTGCGCCTTGGGCGGCAACCCCCATTACACTGGCAACGAGTTCCTGGCGATTGACCTGGCCGACTTCGCCTTCTTCCCGCGCGCTCTGGGACCGGATGAAGTCGGAGCCCTCGGGAGAGCGGCGGCGTCCCAATCGGAGAGTCGATAGCGGGCCTGCGCTGACACGGAGGTCTGCAATACGGCTTCACGTTTTCACAGATTCCTTCATGAACCGCATCTCTCGGAGGGCCGATCCAGAGGATGCGGGTGAGGCCCAAACTGATGATCGTGATTGTCTCGATCCAGGGACTCCCCCCGCACCATCTCGCTCCGCAATGGCAGGAATCAGCGCCGACTCATCCCGCGATGCGGAACGGCAACAGCCGGTTCATGGCCTCCAAGAGGCATTGACTCGTTGAATGTCAAAGCTCTCCATGCGCCTGCCCACGCCAGCCACACGAGAGCGCGTGTACGGATCGGTGAGTGCCGCAATCTCTTCCGCCGTCAGCGCGCGGTCAAACACGGCAATCTCGTCGAGGCGCCCTTCCCAATTGAAATGACCGTCACAACGTCCGCCCACGAACAGCCGGTCGGACGCCGCAGATGAACCGGCCCCGACGGTCGTCTCGATCTCCGGCTGGGCATTCCCGTTCAGGTAAACCCGCACCGACGCGCCATCGCGAACCAGGACCGCATGGTTCCACGTCCATCGCTTGATTTCGGTCCGACCGCTCTGAATCGGACCGCCGTCCGTCTGGTCCCGGCTCGCGAAGACAAGCCTCCCGGGGGAACCCGCCGTGCCGCCAATCCCCAAATGGTCGCCGTCGGCCCCCGAGCCGTGAACCGCCCCCCGCGAGATCAGCCAACCCGTCATCGCTCGAGCCTCGGCCGGCATCCCATTCCAGAACCAGAGCGACACGGAATACCGATCGCCCAGACCTGCAAGCCGTGCCTCGAGGCGCCCGCCCGCGAAGTGAGCCGCGCGATTCATTTCTCCACCGGTGCAGAAGGCGTCGCCGCGCGGGCCATCGAGGAAGAACACGACGCCCGACTCGTAGAAGGCATCGCGATGATGGCCGGATGCGTCAACCGCCCGAGGTCCGGCAAACTCGTCGAGCCTCCAATAGGCGATCGGTCTGGCCTCGAGAACGGCCTGGGCCGCCGGCCCACAGGTTTGTTTGAACGGACGGCGCGGTCGTCCGGCAACGCCCTCGAGAAGCTGCAGCGCCGCCTCCGCGATTTTTGGTTCAGCGTCAATCTCGAGTCCGGCCGAGCGCGCGGGCCAGGTGTTATAGCCGCCCAGCACGTGCTGCTCGGGGGGCGGAATGTAGCCGTCGCCGCCATTGGCCAGATCCAGGACCATTGTACGCGGCAGCGGACTCTGGAACTTGATCTTCAATCCGGTCAGGGCGTAGGTCTCGGTGGGCGTTGTGGCGATGGCGATGTCGCCGATGCGCAGGGCCTGAATGACCACCTGGGTCGACTGCCATTGGTGGAGCAGCACTTGCTCGCGCGCATACACCTCGGTCGTGTCCTTGGGCGCGCGATCGCCCATGGCGGCGACAATGCGCTGCGCCCATTCGAGCCACTGCTTGTCCGGGACGCGGTACCTTAGAGGCAGACGGGTCTCGGCCATGGCCAGGTTGGCATCATCGTGATAGCGGATGGTCGCATAAGCGGCCCAGGCCTTTTCGAGCAAACCTTCGGTGTAACTCGCAATGGTCCAGTCCTCACCCCGCGAGCCGACAGGCTTCTCATAGTCGCGCAGCCAGATGTCCCCGCTGCAACCGTGTGACATCAGCGCCACAAACGCGGTCTCTCCCCCGCCCGCCTCGTCGGCCACTCGCCTCTTGAATCCCTCGCGGAACAAACCGTAGTAGTCGGCGCTCAGCGGTTCATCGGAAAAGTAGTGCATCGAAAAATTGGCGAGCACCGCCACAGGCCGCCCGTCCTGGGCGCGCAACGCCACCATCGACAAGGCCGGATCCTCGGGGCCGGAGGGACCGGTGACGTCGTCCCAGTTCGCGGCCGCGTGCATGTTGGCGCGCACGGTCGGGTTGCCAAAGGGGTCTTCGCCAATGCGATCCGGGCGTCGAATCCAACGGCGCGTCGCGGTGTACTCCGCCGCGTCCGCAACCGCCCAACCGACCTGAACCGGCTCGAGGTTCGCGTCCGCGACAACAATCGCCTCGGCCAGCCGCTCGCGCAGAATCGGCACATACGCCGCATCGGCCTCGGTGCCCAAACAGGCGAAGACCGACGGCGCGGAATGCGAATGGGTCGCCGCAATGAGCATGCGATTGGTCCGGATCGTTGTGCGCGCCGCGGCCAGTTGTTTGGCTTCATCCAAGAGCGAACGCGGCATCATGCAACTGTCCGCGATGACGATCGCCACACGCTCGCGCCCGTCATCGAGCACCAGCGCCCCGCACTGAATCGGCGTTCGAACCGTGTCGGCTGAGCGCGAGAAGAAACCGCCATTGACCAGAACGGGCAAGTGAGGCGGCGTGGCATCCACAACCGCCGCCCCAGCCCGCAGGGCGGCCTGGACATCGAGCGCGCTCAAAGGCAACAGGACACAAACGAGAAGAATGGCACGGATTTTGTATATGGACTGGATGAGGCTGTGATACACATCGCCCCAATGCGACTCCATGTACGGGTCCATGCCTGGGAATGGGCTCTTCATAAGACGGACCTTATCCCATTACGCATCGCCTGTCACCCCTCCGAGGATCATCTGAAGAAACATTTGCTCCGACGGCAATTCACCGGCACTCTGTCGCTCCTGCTGCATGAGCCGCGTGCCCGAACCCAGCTCTTCATCGACACAGGTGTCGCCTCCGACCGGGATCGACCGATTGCCTCCGGTCACGCCGCCGCACAAGAGTCTTCCGAGACTCGTGAGCGAGGTCCTGGACCACGGCGGCCCAGGCTATCTGCAATTCGCCATCACCAACCTCTGCAACGCCAAATGCGGCTTCTGCGGGTTTGCCGTGGACCGATTCAATCCGCGGCAGCGACGCAGTGTGACGCTCGACGAGGCCAGGGAGGTCATCGACATCTGCGTTCCCAACCACATCGGCTACCTGCTCTTCGTCGGGGGCGAGCCCATGGTGCATCGGGATTTGGGATCGATGGTGCGCTACGCGGCAGAGCGGGGTGTGCGACCGATGATTTGCACCAACGGTTCGCTCTTCACGGACGCCAATATGCTTGAGTTGGCCCGCAACGGCCTGACCGGCGTCATCATGTCGATCGACGCCCCCGATGTGGCGCGGCATGAGCGGAACCGGGGCCTTCCCGGCGTGTGCGAGAAGATCAGCCGCGCCAATGCGGCGTTCGCAAAGCTCGGTGTGCAGAGCACGGCCAGTGTGACCGTGAGTCGGCTGATCGAGGATTACTCGAAGCTCCCGGCCTTCCTGCGGAGCCTGGGTTTCACCAGTTGCACCTTCAGCTATCCCCTGACAACGCTCGGCTCGACTTACCTGAGCTTCAGCGACTCGCAGCTCGTGGCCTACCGCAAAGAGGAACTGATCGAGGTCTTCGAGCAGATCAAGCGGATGAAGCGCGAAAGCGGATTCCCGATCGTCAATCCGTCCGAGTCGCTCACTGAAATGCAGCGGCATTTGCGCGGCGAGACGGAGCGATTCGGCTGCCTGGGCGGACACAAGTACTTCTACCTGGATTGGAACCTGGACCTGTACCGGTGTCACTACTGGGAAACGCCCATGTGCCCGATTCGCGAATTCAACCGGTCCAAGCTCATCCGGGATGGCTGTACCCGCTGCATGATTGACTGTTACCGCGATCCGAGCGTGCTCCAGTTCATCGCCGTCAATGCATGCGACGCCTGGCAGAGTCTCAGGCGCGGACGCTGCCTCGCCGCGGCCAGACACATCTGCGATCCCCGCAATCTCACATCCCTCAGGGCCGTCTGGGAAAACCGCGCGTGGATCGGCGATGTCTGAACCGATGGGACGCAGTTCGGGCTAGCCCGGACCAGGTTGAGCGCGGAGCCTTTGAGCGATCCGGGCCAACGCCGCCGCGTACAATCACTCGATCCGCGTTTCTCCACGGCCCCGCACGATTTCGCCGATCAATGTCGCGCGGTGTCCGTGTCGGCCACAGCGGCGCAAAACCGCTTCCGCCTGGTCCGCAGCGACCACGGCCACCATTCCAATGCCCATGTTGAAGACCTGGTAAAGCTCGGCTTCGGGAATCTTCCCCTTGTCCGCCAGCACCCGAAAGACCGGCAGCACGTCCCATGTCCCCTTCCGGATGACGACGTCACATGTCTTCGGTAGAATGCGCGGGATATTGTCGACAAAGCCGCCGCCCGTGATGTGCGCAAAGGCCTTGATCGCACCCCCGGACCAGGCGTTGCGCCGGCTGCCGCCCCGAGCGCCGCCCACCGCCGCAGGCGTCCTCGGCCTGCGATTGAATTCCTGAAGCAACGCGCGGACCAGCGGACCGTAGCTCAGATGGACCTTCAGCAGTTCATCGCCAACCGTCCCCTCGAAATCCGCGATCCGGCTGGTGGGCTTCAGCTTCAGTTGCTCGAAGAAGATCTTGCGGGCTAGGGAATAACCGTTGGTGTGCAGCCCGCTCGATGCCAGACCGATCACCGCGTCGCCCACACGAACGGTCTTCGTGCCATCGAGCATCGCGGACCGATCAACCACGCCGACGATGGTCCCGCTGACATCGTACTCGCCCGGCTGGTAAAAACCGGGCATCTGAGCCGTCTCGCCGCCGATGAGAGCGCATCGGTTCGCGGCGCAGGCGCAGGCGAAGCCCTTGACAATCTCGGTAAAGACGTCGGGTTCGAGTTTCCCGGTCCCGATGTAATCGAGGAAGAAAAGCGGCTCGGCTCCCAGCACCGCGATGTCGTTGACGCAATGGTTGACGAGGTCCTGGCCAACGGTGTCGTGACGGTTCAGTGCGAAGGCAATCTTGAGTTTGGTGCCGACGCCGTCGACGCTCGCAACCAGGACCGGGTTGCGGTAGCGGCGGATGTCGAGTGCGAAGAGGCCGCCAAACCCGCCGACTTTGCCGAGTTGGCCCGGACGCCGCGTGGCGGCGAGCAGTTGTGGAAGTTTGGATTTGACTCGGTTGCCGAGGTCGATGTCGACGCCGGCGGCAGCATAAGCCTTTTGTTTCATGTCAGAAATCGGGCATCCGTGCCGATGCAGGTGAGAAGATGCCTCCTTGGAAGACCACAGGCGATAGGAATCTGAAGCAACCACCCTCCGCTTCACAAGCCGGACAAGACATGCCATCGTCGGATCCACCTGCGCCGGTGGAATTGGTGTTATGATGGCGGGTTTGACGACGACCTTTGAAGCGCTTGGGATTGCGTTGGGACTCGGTCTGTTGGTCGGCATGCAGCGTGCACGGGCGGCTTCGCGCCAGTCTGGTTCAGGTTCTCATTGAGCTTTGCTCTGTCGTTCTTTGGCCCTTCGCTCCTCCGGGCTTTCGCCCGGTCTCTTTGCTATGCCTCTGCTGACTTCCCGCCACCTCTCGGCAGCGGAATCTCCCTGGGTCAGTGCCGACCCTCTCCCTTCGCGCCGTCGGACTCTACGTCCTGCCACTTCTGGGCGTCCGGACCCACCCGCTGCACCACCCGCTGAATCTGCCGCCCCGAAACGTGTATCCCGCCCGTCTCAGCCAGATGCAGTTGGGCCTTCTGGTAACTGTTCTCGTCCGCCCCTTCCAAACACAGAAGGCGGGCCAGTGCCGGCGTGTAGCCCACTTCCAAGCCCAACGCGGCATCCGCAGGGTAGTGCCCCTGCTGCTTGCACTCGTGATAGTAGTAATCCCGCTGCAGCTCGAAACAGCCAAACAGACACTGAATCCGGACCGTGACTCTCCCCTTGTACACTTGGCCCGGCTTGGATTGATAGGCGGCGTCGATCCGGTCGGCGGCCCCTTGCAGTAGATATCCCACCAGCGCACCAGCCGGTTTGAAGATCGCGGTGCGCACCAACACTTCCAGTTCCTGCACCAAGCTCCCCGTGGGAGCTTGCCCCTGGAAGCGCGTCATCAGTTGCTCGACTTCCTGCTCCTGCGCGAGGAGGAGGAACTGGGGCGGCGGCCCGGCTTTCTTTTTACGCCCACTGCCGCGAGTTGTTCGCGGGTTTGGTCGATCACCAGTTGAGCGTATTGCCCGACCAACTCCTGGAACTTGACGTGGCCAGCCAGTGCCTCCTCGACCAGCGCGACCTGTTCGGAGCGGATGTAGCGGGTGACGTTCTTGCCGTTTTCCCAAGCCTGCAACTTGTAGTAGGGCGTGGCGCGCCGGGCGCGTTCTTTGAAGGTGTAGGCCGAGAGTTTGCCACGTTCCATGAGTTGGATCTGAGCGATCTGGGTCAGGAGGGCGGTTTTGGTGGCGGTCATATATGTGACTATATAATTAGTCACACATCCACCGCAATTCAAGCCTTTTCATCAATCCGAAGAATTCCGTCCGACACCCCGCGCGCCCAGGGCGGTTCTGAGCTGGGAGGGGGTGATTGAGGAAGAGGGACTTAACGAATGTGCGGAACAATCCTCCGCCCATCTGTTTTGCTGGGCCGGATGACAAAGAAGAGCTTGGTACTAACGGACCCCGCAGAGGCAGCGGTGGTCAATGAAATCGTGGTGCGCCTGGTTGGTCCGGAGGAGGTCTGGGAGTGGGACCGACTGATGATCCAACACCATTATCTGAAGAGTGCGACGATGGTGGGCGAACAATTACGGTACG
>MWFF01000174.1 GCA_002071485.1 Verrucomicrobia bacterium ADurb.Bin006
GCTGCGCACCAAGCTGGCCACCGGCAGAGCGTGGATGCTCAAGGAGACCTTCGAGGACTTCTGGCACTATCGCTCTCTGACCTGGGCCAGGGCGTTCCTGAGTGTCTGGACCGAGCGCGCCCTGCGCAGCCGTATTGAACCCATGCGCAAAGTCGCGCGCATGCTTCGCGCGCACGAACAACTCATCCTCAACTGGTTTCGGGCCAAGGGAGAAATCTCCAACGGCCCCGTCGAGGGTCTGAACAACAAGATCCGAGTGGTGACCAGAAGATCCTATGGATTCCGCACGTATCATGCGATGGAAACCGCTCTCTACCACAATCTTGGACGACTACCCGAACCGCCACTCACCCACAGATTCTGCTGACGAGACATATTTATGAACCTCGGCGAACTATTCACCACCAACCCGAAGACCCTCGAACTGCTGAACAACGGCGTGGCGTTCGTCAAGGACGTGGTGACGCCGGAGGAGCTGAAGACGCTGCGCTTCGAGCTGAAGACGTTCGTCTGTGAAGGCGAATACTCGAAGGGCCTGGAAAAAATCCTCCGCACCTACATCGACAACCTGGATCGCCCGGAACAACCTGCGGTGTGGGTCAGCGGCTTTTACGGCAGCGGCAAATCTCACCTGGGAAAAATCCTGCGCTACCTATGGAGCGATTTCGAGTTCCCCGACGACAAAGCCAGAGCCAGAGGCTTGACCAATCTGTCCACCGAGGTCGCCGATTTGCTCAAGGAGTTGACCACGGCGGGCAAGCGCCTGGGTGGTCTCCACGCCGCGTCCGGCACCCTGCGCGGCGAGCTGGGCGACAACGTGCGCCTGTCGATGCTCAACATCATCTTCAAGTCCGTGAGCCTGCCGCCCAAGTATCCGGTCGCTCGATTGGTCATGTGGCTCCGGGACAACGGGAAACTGGATGCGGTCAAGGGTCGAGTGACCAAATCGGGCCGCGACTTCACCAAGGAGCTGAACAACCTGTGGGTGTCGCCGGTGCTGCACAAGGCGCTCGTAGACGAAGGCATGGGCGCATCCACCAGCGACATCTCCAAGTCGCTGGCGCAGCAGTTCCCGAACGTGAAGGACATCACCATCGACGAGATGCTCACCGCCATGCGCGAGGCTTTGACAGTTAAAGGCCAGTTGCCCTGCACGCTGGTCGTGCTCGACGAGGTTCAGCAGTTCATCGGCGACGACAGCGACCGCAGCCTGCAAATCCAGGAAGTCATCGAGGCGTGCAGCAAGCAGCTCAACAGCCGGGTGCTCATCGTGGCCACGGGCCAGTCGGCCCTGAGCGGCACGCCCCAGCTCCAGAAGTTGCGTGACCGCTTCCGGGTGCCGATTCAGCTATCGGACACCGATGTCGAGGCCGTCATCCGCAAGGTCATCACCGCGAAGAAGCCGGACAAGACCTCGACCATCAAGCAGATCGTCTCGGCCCATGAAGGGGAAATCACCCGGCACCTGACCGGCACCAAGATCGAGACGCGCTCCGAGGACGATGCCGCCTACGTGGCCGATTACCCGCTCCTACCGGTGCGACGGCGGTTCTGGGCGCAGGTGCTCCGGGCGGTGAACGTGGCGGGCACGGCCGCCCAACTCCGCAACCAGCTCGGAATTGTTTACGAATCGGTCCGCACCTACGCCGACCGCTCAGTCGAAACCGTCGTGGGCGGCGACTCGATCTACTGGGTCAAGTCCACTGACCTGCTCCAGACCGGCGTTCTCCAGCCCAAAATTAACGAGATGATCCGTAAGCTGGACGACGGCAGCGCGGACGGCAGGCTCAGCGCCCGGATTTGCGCCCTGGTCTTCCTCATCAACAAACTACCCCGCGAGACCGGGGCCGATCTGGGGGTCCGTGCCACAGCGGACGTGCTGGCCGATTTACTGGTGGAAGACTTGAAGGCGGGCAGCGCGGAGCTGCGGAAGAAGGTGCCGGAACTGCTCCAGACCCTGGTCCAAGCCGGGCAGCTCATGGTCGTGGATGAAGAATATCGGCTCCAAACCCCGGAGAGCGCCAGTTGGGACGCCGAGTTCAAAAAGAACTTCAACCGCATCGTCAACGACGACGCCCGGATCGCCAGCGAGCGGGCCGACCTGCTCCGGGCCGAATGCGCCGATCTGAAAAACCTCAAAGTCATCCAGGGCAACAGCAAGGTGGCCCGGAAGGTCGAGCTGTTCACCGGCACCGAGACGCCGATCCCGACCGGCCAGGCCGTGCCGGTATGGGTGCGCGACGGCTGGACCGTGGACGAGAAATCCATCGTGGCCGAGGCCCAGAAGGCGGGCACGGATAGTCCGCTCGTTTTTGTTTACATTCCCCGGCGTTCGGCGGACGAGCTGAAGAAGACCGTCGCCCGCCTCAAGGCTGCCGAGGAGACCCTGAACATCAAGGGCACCCCGACCACGCCGGAAGGGCTGGAAGCGCGGGCTGCCATCGCAACCCGGAAAATCGCCGCCGAGACCAAACTCAAGGGCATCGTCACCGAGATCGTCAACGGCACGCGGGTCTTCATGGCCGGCGGCAACGAGATCGCCGGGATGTTCATGCGGGATCGCGTCGAGGAAGCGTCCCAAAACGCCCTGACCCGGTTGTATCCCCAGTTCGACGTGGCGGACGATCCCCGGTGGGAAAAGGTGGTCGAGCGGGCCAAGAAGGGCGACAGCAACGCCCTGGACGCCATCGGCTTCAAAGGCGACCCCGACAAGCATCCCGTCTGCGCGGCCATCCTTGGCTTCGTCAATGCTGGGAAGAAGGGAAGCGAAATTCGTAAGCAATTTTCCTCCGGCCAGTATGGCTGGCCCCAGGACGCCATTGATGGTGCGCTGCTGTTGCTGTCGGTCGCCGGGCACCTGCGCGTGACCCAGAACGGCCAGCTTTTTGATCCGCGTCAGCTCGACCACGCGAAGATCGGCATTTGCGATTTCCGCACCGAACACGTCACCATCTCCGCCGCGCAGAAACTGGCGGTTCGGAAACTGTTCCAGGCTGCCGGAGTCGGCTGCAAGCCGGGCGAGGAGACGGCGGTCGCGCCGGAGTTCATCGCCAAGGTCATCGAAGTGGCCGAGTCCGCCGGCGGCGAGGCCCCGCGTCCGGAGAAGCCGAACCTCACCACGGTCAAGGAAATCAAGGCACTCACCGGCAACGAGCAGTTGGTGAAACTCTACGAGCAACGTGATGTCCTGACCCAGAACCTCACGGACTGGGCGAAGACCGCCAAGGCCATCCAGGACAGGTTGCCCCGTTGGAGCAGCCTGAACGCTCTGGCCGGGCACGCGAGGAAACTGCCGGAGGCGGACGAGGCCCGGCAGCAGATGCAGACCATCGAGAACGAGCGTCAACTCCTGGCCGATCCCGATCCGGTCGCGCCCCTGTGCGACAAGCTCACCCAGGTTCTCCGGGAAAAGCTCACGGCCCACCATGCCCGCTACCAGCAGTTGCACCAGGAAGGCATGGCAGCGTTGCAGCAGTCAGACGCCTGGTCGAAGCTCACCGAGGCGCAGCGCCAGTCCATCCTGGATCAGAACGGCCTTACCGGTGTGCCCGGTATCAAGGTCGGCACCGAAACGGAGGTCATCGTCAGCCTGGAGGCTATGAGCCTGGAGATGTGGCAGGCCCAGTGCGACGCCCTGCCGCAACGGTTCCAGAAGGCCCAGCGCGACGCCGCCAAGCTGATCGAGCCGAAGGTGGTTTACGTCACGCTGCCCTCAGCCACGATCCACTCCGCAGAGGAACTGGAGCAATGGATCAACAGCGTCCGTGAACAGATCAAAGAACAACTCAAGAACGGCCCAGTCGGAATATGATCCGCAGATTACGCCGATGAACGCAGATTCAAACAGAACGGATAGAGACCCGAAGACCTACGCCATCATTGGCGCGGCGATGGAGGTTCATCGGGAGCTTGGGCACGGCTTCCTTGAAGCTGTTTACCAGGAAGCCTTGGCGGTCGAATTTGCAGAGCGAGGCATCCCGTTCCAGCGCGAGGCCGAGCTTCGCGTTCGATACAAAGGGCGCATCCTGGCCTGCAAATATCGAGCAGATTTTCTGTGCTTCGATTCAGTCGTCGTGGAGACAAAAGCTACCGCCGCACTTACGACCCATGATGAGGCACAACTCATCAACGAATTGAAGGCTACTGAGTTCATCGTGGGTTTGCTCATCAACTTCGGCGCTCCCAGCCTGGAATACAAACGCCGCATCTTCACCCCTCGACAACATCTGCGTAAATCTGTGCAATCTGCGGATACCTGATACTTCGGCGCTCCCAGCCTGGGACATAAACGCCGCATCTTTACCCCTCGACAACATCTGCGTAAATCTGTGCAATCTGCGGATACCTGATACTTCGGCGCTCCAAGCCTGGAATACAAACGCCGCATCTTCACCCCTCGACAACATCTGCGTAAATCTGTGCAATCTGCGGATACCTGATACTTCAGCGCTCCCAGCCTGGAACATAAACGCCGCATCTTTACCCCTCGACAACATCTGCGTAAATCTGTGCAATCTGCGGATACCTGATATGCCTCCGCTCCCCACCCAACTACGGAATCGCCTGGAAGCCGCCGTCAAGCAGGCGCGGCGGACGGCGGAGGCTGCCGCCAAGGTCGCCCTGGAGCGGTTGACGGTCGGCAGCGCGGAACCGGGCAGCCATCTCAGCGTCGAGGAGCGCCAGCTCCGCAATCGGCTCCGGGCGCACGGACGCCAGCTTGGCGACCAGCGCGATCCCAAAACTGGCACGCAGTCCATCAACCGGCTGATCCATGAGTGCGCCTACGAGCACTGGCACCGGATGCTGTTTGCCCGGTTCCTGGCCGAAAACCATCTGCTCATCCACGAACGGGAAGGCATCGCCGTCACGCTGGCGGAGTGCGACGAGCTGGCGGCGGACGAAGGTGCGCCGGACGGCTGGACGCTGGCGGCGCGTTACGCGGCCCGGATGCTGCCGCAAATTTTCCGGCCCGGCGATCCTGTGCTCCAGGTCGGTTTTGCGCCGGAGCATAAGCGGGCGCTGGAAAAGCTGGTCACCGAGCTTCCGGTCGAGGTCTTTACCGCCGAGGACAGCCTGGGATGGGTGTATCAGTTCTGGCAGGCGGAACGCAAAGATGAGGTCAACGCCTCCGGCGACAAGATCACGGGCGAGACCCTGCCCGCCGTGACCCAGTTGTTCACGGAGCACTACATGGTGCTGTTCCTCCTGCACAACACCATCGGCGCGTGGTGGGCGGCGCGGTTGAAGGCCGAAGGTCGAATCCCGAAATCCGAATGGGACAGGTGCCGGACCGAGGACGACTGCCGGAAACTCGTGGCGCTGCCGGGCTACGACTTCACCTACCTGCGCTTCATCAAGGACGGCAACGGCGAGTGGGTGCCTGCCGCTGGCGGTTTCCCCGGCTGGCCGAAGTCGCTCAAGGATTTCAAGCTGCTCGATCCGTGCTGCGGCAGCGGTCATTTCCTGGTCGCTGCGTTCTTGCTGCTGGTGCGGATGCGGATGCAGGACGAGAAGCTGTCGGCCAAGGATGCCTGCGACGCCGTGCTTCGCGAAAACCTCCACGGCTTGGAAATTGACCCGCGCTGCACGCAGATTGCCGCGTTCGCGCTGGCGTTGACGGCCTGGAAGTTCCCGGATTTATCCGTCGAAGATTTGTCCGCAGAGGACACCGATTTTCACCGATTGAACTCAGAGGAAAAAGGAAATCTGCGCAAATCTGCGCAATCTGCGGATGAACGTTTTGCGCAATCGGCGGCCCCGCTCGGTTTCCGCCCCCTGCCACCGCTGAACATCGCCTGCTCCGGCCTGGGCGTGAACGCCCGGAAGGAAGACTGGCTGGCGCTGGCCAACGGTGACACCCGGCTTCGCAGCGGCCTGGAGCAGCTTTACGACTTGTTCCAGAAAGCGCCGGAGTTGGGCAGCCTCATCAACCCGCGCCGACTGGCGCACGGTGACTTGGTGACGGCCGGCTTCGCCGAAATCCAACCGCTGCTGACCAAAGCACTCCAATCCGAGAAGGCCAAGCGGAACGATGACCTGAGCGAGATCGGCGTGGCGGCTCAGGGGATGGCAGTGGCAGCAGACATTCTGAGCGCACCATATACTTTGGCAGTGACGAACGTGCCTTACCTGGGGCGTGGCAAGCAAGGTGAACCCCTCAAGTGCTTCTGTGAAGCGAACCACTCCGAGGCCAAGGCTGACCTTGCGACTTGTTTTGCCGAGCGGTGTCTCGCGTTTTGTGCAACTGGCGGCTCTGCTGCTCTAGTTACGCCGCAGAACTGGTTGTTTCTCGGCAGCTACAAGAAATTGCGCCTCGTCAGCAGAATCTGTGGGTGAGTGGCGGTTCGGGTAGTCGTCCAAGATTGTGGTAGAGAGCGGTTTCCATCGCATGATACGTGCGGAATCCATAGGATCTTCTGGTCACCACTCGGATCTTGTTGTTCAGACCCTCGACGGGGCCGTTGGAGATTTCTCCCTTGGCCCGAAACCAGTTGAGGATGAGTTGTTCGTGCGCGCGAAGCATGCGCGCGACTTTGCGCATGGGTTCAATGCGGCTGCGCAGGGCGCGCTCGGTCCAGACACTCAGGAACGCCCTGGCCCAGGTCAGTGAGCGATAGTGCCAGAAGTCCTCGAAGGTCTCCTTGAGCATCCACGCTCTGCCGGTGGCCAGCTTGGTGCGCAGC
>MWFF01000175.1 GCA_002071485.1 Verrucomicrobia bacterium ADurb.Bin006
GCGCCCCCGACGTTACCGGCTCACTGGTGATTTTTAATTGGCAGCACTGGGGAATAATAATTGGCAGTCTACAGGATTACCCCTCTGAACGCATGCCCCGCTCTTAGACCCCGGTGGTGTCCCGTCCGCTCGCCTTGTCGCGGCCAGGACTGATGCCTTCCGGACACTGGATCCCGTCGGCTTTCGGTCCGGTTGCCCGGACTTATCCTTTGACCACCACTATACATTTTTCGGGGTTCAATTCCGCGGCCTGCGCCCTCGCCTTACCTCTGCTTCGCACACCGCCTCTCGGCGATCGCACTTCGGTTCAGCTACCGGCCCGGTGGCTAGCCTTGGGCCGGGTGGGATTGGCCGGCTTCCGCCGACGCACCCACTGGGTAACATTGACGAGTTTCAAGGGGTGTCACCCCTGTTCCGTCGTCCCGGGCTTTGCTCGGCACGACCAGTGATCTTGTTAGCCCCTCCCTTCATTTCTCCTTCGTCTGAACCACACCATCAGCACGCCTCCTCCAATCAGCAAGGCCCACGTCGAAGGCTCAGGCACTGCCCCTGCCACAATCGGCATGCCCGGCCGCGTGTCATAAGCGTACTCGGTGATCCAGCCACCGTTGATCCCCGGCTGCGAAAGATCCACCCGCACCCAACCGTAATGTGGCTGACCGTCGATTTGAAACTCTGCCCCCATGTATGCGTTCCGTCCCGTGAACAGTCCGAGGCAACCCAGTTCGTCTCCGACGAGCATGCAGGACGTGAACGTGAGACCGATCGGGCCGAATCGCCCATCTCCGGGATTTTCCCAACTGAGCGGAGGCTCTGTCACAGCGCCGATCACATCGCCAGAATTCAAAGGATACACGAATCCTCCTAAATTCGGCGGAGTCGCAGGAATGGCCAATACCTGGTTCGGGCCGAGAGGGATCGCGTCAAAGTCCGATCCCGTAGCCCTGAACCTCAGGTCAACTGATCCGTTCTGATCGAGGTCTAGATCATGGAAGACCGAACCGCTCAGGGTGAACAAAGGAACGTCTTCGATGTCCCGATAAACGATTGTGCCCTGTGCCAGCGCATCCAGGCCGGTCAACAACAACGCCGCCAGCATGGCCTGAAGGCCATGCCAGCGGACACCATGAACGCGCGTGGAAGCAAGCATGGCCTTACTCCACTACAATCACGCGATAGAACCTCTTTTCCTCCGTGGACGGTGCGGAGACCGCAACGGCCACCAAATCTCTGGTCGCATCGATCTCCGGTCCGGTGTTGATCCAGTTCACCGTGCCCACGTCGGCGGTGTACTGCACTTGGTAGGTCAGTCCCACCACGGCAGGCCAGGCCAGCGTCATTTCATCGGGGCCGGTCATGTCGGCACTGGTGATTCGCAGCGTTGGGGCAAACTGGGCAGCATTGCCGGAGATGGCTATCGAAACATTCTGGAGCGAAACGGCTCCCGTGTCGTCCACGAGGTTGTTCTTGTGCGTGACGCGGACCAGGTAACCTCCGGCAGTCGGGCTCGCAATATGCACCTGCTCCACGTTGTCCCGAATATTGTCGCCCGTGGTGGCGGCCGCATTGCGGTTGGCGGGATTCAAAACCCACGGCTGGTGGGTGGTGGTGTCCCGAATGATCCGCAAGTCGAGGTCATTGACGAGCATCAGGTCGGCAGGATCGACCGCCAAGGCGGGCGGTTCGCCAGCCGGATCGGTCCAGCAGATAGTCACCCGCAGAGGTTGGGAACCATCGCTGACGACGGGAAACTCGATGTATTCCCCATCCATCAAGACGACTTCCTTGAGATGGGCCAGCGACCCACTCTGAAAGTTTGCGTCAATCAATTCAGCGGCCCGTCGCGTATTCAGCAATCCCCAGCCATGCCGGTAATCGGGGCCGGCAAATGCCCCTGCCTCATCCGCCGTGTGAATGGCGAGCGCCTTCAGGGTGGACGCCCACAACGGATGGTCCGTACCATAAAGCTGGGCCTGCCGCTGGATCAGGAGGTTCAACGAACCGGCCACATTGGGCGCGGCCATGCTCGTGCCCGAGCGGTTGTCGTAAGCGTCATTCGCCGCGGATTCAGTCGAGCGCACGACTTCGCCATTTCCCACCAAGTCCGGCTTGATCCGCCCGTCGTCGGTCGGTCCGAAACTGCTGAAGTCGGACGCCACGACATCGGCTGGAATTTCGTATCCGCCGACGATGTCATGCGCTGAGCCAATCGTCAGGATGTTCTTGGCCACACCCTGCGGGACCAAGGTGTCAAAGCCGTCGGCATCGCCATCATTCGGTCGGACCTGATCGAAGACGGCAACCCACTGGATACCATTCCAAGCGTAGTGGCCCACCGGTTGGTTCGCCGGGCCTTGACCGGCACCACCGCGCTCATTGGCCGCAGCCCAAATGGGCAAGTAATGGATCGCGTGGTAAACGGTGGTGTCAATGTCGCGGGAGTTCCCATCATAGAACCCAAACAGATACGACTCCACCTGGCTCAAGGTCGTATTCCCGTACCAGGCCCAAAAGTTTTGTCCACCCACAGGCAGAAAACCCCAGCCTGCCTGTGGACCATAGGAGTGATTGGAAATCCGCAGATCGTCCTCGGCGGCGGCATCCGCCATTTCACCAACATCGACGTCCCAATCGTACGCATCCAAGGTCGCCTCGTACGACATCCCTTGGGCGGCTGCGTCCTGCCCCTCAGCGACCAACGTTCCCGCGACGTGCGTCCCGTGCCCCGAAATGCCCAACGGGCTGACTCCGTCCCGATCCGTGACGCGAGTTCCGGCACCGCTGTCGAATTCCTGGTGGGTCAATAATACGTCGCCCCCATCCCAGATGCCGAGGGTGGTTCCGGCGCCGGTCAGGTCGAGACCGGTCGCGCCGCCGGGCCAGAGTTCGTCGGTGGAAACAGTGTCGGCGGCGTCCTCATTGTAGGTGATGTAAACGCTGGGGACTCCGCCGCTGATGCCCATCAGTTCTGCCGAGCCGCCGTCGGGCAGCTTTGTGCGCACATCAATGTTGTTGCGCTGTGCCCATGCTTCCGCCTCTTGCTTTTCCCGTCTCTGCCGTGCGCCGATTTCGACCGCTCGCGTCTGCAAGTCTTCCCGCTTCTTTTCCTTGAGCGCACGGAAGGATTGGATCGCGCCGTTCTCCAGCACCAATCCCTGATGAAGCGAGGGGAGATGCTTCTCCCGGTTCCTGGCCCACGTTGCCTCGCGGGCTTGACGTGCGGCCTCCGCAGCAACTCGAGGATCAATCAGCGCCGCTTGCTGTGCTGCTGCTTGTCTCGCAGCTCTGGCTGCGGTTTGCTCCGGCGTGTCGGGCACGGCGGTGTCGTCCACGACGAAGATGCCCGGCTCGATTTCCACTGCGGCAAGGTTCGGGTCTGGGTTGAAGGGCCACGGCGGAACATCGTAGTCCTTGGCCGAATAGTATGTGCCGGGTAGCGGCGGTGGTGCTTGCTGCGCGAAGCTCGCGCTGGCGAGAGCCAGCGCCAGCATGGTTGTGCTGATTCTGATTGCGGTCTTGGTTCTTGTTTTCATTTGATGCGTTCCGATTTGCTGTGCGTGTTCGATTCGCCCGCGACGTTCACGGGCTAACGCCAGAACTGACCGACGCGGGCGGCCAGTGGCGTTGGAATCGGAAACAGGCGCGGCCCGCCCGCGTTCGGTCTAGTGATCTGGTTAGCCGTTCTTTTTGCCTTTCTTCTTCAACTTCGGCATCCGAGGTGGTTCCTCAGCTTTGGACTCCACCCACATAGTCAAAGGTTTGATCGTCCCATCACTTTCTATTACCGAATCCAACCTTGTTGCCCACAGCCTTACCGCTTCACTGTAGTGCGCCTCGTCAGAAAAGCACTCCCGCTTCGGCTGCGCTACACTGGTTAGACTAACTAGAACCCAACCGACGTTGTACCGTTCCTTATCACCACGTTCTTTAAGCTCAGGACGCTTCAACTCCCGGATCGCGTCTGTCCTGTTGCTCTCCATCATCGCGGCCACGTCAGCAGGCGACCAGACCTGCTCCTTTAATAAAAACGTAACATCCTTTGCTCTTCGAACCACCTCAATGCATTTGTCAATATATCGGTCCCATCGTGCCAATAGCTCGGGTGCTATCTCAACCTCATATAAAGTCTCCAAAACCTCGTGCCCCGGTTCCTCCCCCGGCAACTGCTCCAAGCCCAACTCCTTCTTTAGCCAATCATACACCTTCATCCTCTTCCCGCCCACCTCAACTTCGCACGGCTCCGGCGGACCGGTGATCCCGTCAAATGCTATCCCCTCATGCGTCGTTATCATCGCCAGTACAATACCCGCGTTCCGCCCAAACGGATCGGGGACGGACTTCACCCGAAGCACCACATTCAAATACTCCCGCATCTGCCGCGCCAACTGCTTCCCCGTCGTCCGCTCCCTTCGCCGGTAGAACACTGCGTCGGAATTCTCGACCTTGGAGATACACTGGTTGATGACCTTCCGCCAATCGCGCTCCCGCGCCGCATCTGCTGCCGCCGTGCTGCCGCCCCACGGCCAAGCGACGACCAGCAACCAAGACAACACCCAGACAAGGCGCAATTGAGTGTGCATAGCTCACCCGCCCTGAGGCTAACGTTAAAGTTCAGCGGCGCGCCGCCGGTGGTGCTATATCGTCCCAGGGCGTTGGCGGCGTCGTCCGCTGTAACGACTTGTTCCGCAGAGCACGGCGGCGGTGTGGGACCAAGTGGCCTCGCAGCCATCTGCGGTTTTGTATCGCCATAGGACCCTTTTCAGTTTAGACTCTAGCGCGTTGCGCGGCGGTTTATCCGCCCAACGCGAGTTGCGCGGTAAACCTCAGCAACGCGCTCTACTGTGGCCAGAGTCTCATTTCTTTTGCTACTCACTGTTCTGCCAAGTCGGTGGTTGGGGTCACTCTCAAGACGAGCCGCCTGGCGGCGGAACAGTATTATTGGGACAAAGTCATCGGCAAACGACAAAGTCGATCTTGGCCTACGATCCGCAGGAATAGTAGGCCGCGGGGAGCCCTCGTGGCAAGCACAATCCCAACAACTTGCGCACCGAGACCTCGACCTGCACCGCCCGTGCTGCCGGCGCTTTGGGCTTGCCCCATCGCT